>NZ_JBFRGA010000030.1:0-31583 GCF_052115105.1 Chryseobacterium sp. 2TAF14 | reverse complement strand
CCTTTTCCGGAGTAAGCTCCAGAATATAATCTGCCATCAGCATCGGGCTGCGATGAGGCAAAAAATTGTGGATGTTGATGAGGTTTTCTTCTTTTAACTCCATTGATTCTTGATTCTGTTTCCTTGATTCTTTTCTCTATTTTACTACTGTTTTCATTTCAGACTTCGCAATAATTTCGCCATTGATTTTTGTAATAATTTCAACCAAAGTGACACCCATCATTTCGTTAATGATTTTTACTTCAGAAGTTAATAAATCTCCGGTTTTCGGTAAAATTTCTGCTTCAAAGGTTTTAATAGCTCCAATGTAACCGGTCGGAGCTTCTTTTCCTAAAAGATAAAATTGATATCCGGTGTGAAGTGCTACACTTTGCGCCTGATGCTCAATCAAACCTGAAGCCTGAAAAATTCCGTCGTGTACAAAAATATTGTCTTCTTTTATTTCAAATCCTGAAACCAAATGCTCTTCAGAATATTCTGAAATACCATTTACCATCACAAAAGGAAACTTTTGCGGAATTAAGCTTTCTACGAAATTTTGGTCTGTTGTAGGTAGAGAAATCGCCATTAGCAAACCGTTAATAAAGCACAAGAGTAAGCAAACCTTCCACTTTCGGGAACGCAAAGCATGATTCTTTCTCCTTTTTTAAGCTTGCCGGAATTCATCAATTGTTCAACAGCGATAAAGATAGATCCCGCTCCGATATTTCCAACTTCCGAAAGGTTATAAAACCATTTTTCCCAAGGAAAATCAAGTCCTACGTTGGCAAACTCTTCTTTTAATCCTTCTTTAAAATAACCTGAAGAAATATGTGCCAAAACATGATCGATCGTATCAGGATCAAGCTCATGCTTGGTGAAAGAAGCCCGTAAGCTTTCAGCACCTTTTACCAAAATATATTTATCTAAAAGTTTTGTATCTTGTTTCAAAGCAAAAATAGACTGGTTAAGCCATTCTTCAGCAGGATATTCTGCCCAGGATTTTAAGCTTCCATCTTCCTGCTTTTCGCAACCGGAATACATGCAGGCTTCAATTTCGTGCGCATAAGAATAAAAATCAATCCATTCGATTTTCAAAGAGGTTTCATTTTCTCTTGGTTTGTTTTCCAATAAAAATGCTCCGGCTCCGTCAGAAAGCATCCATCTCAGAAACTCTCTTTTAAAGGCAACGATCGGTCTTTCTTCCAGAAGTTTTAAGTTTTCAGCTTCGTGGTTAAATTTATCTGCGGTCATCCATGCAGACATTCTTTCAGAACCTACGCAAACTGCATTGTCTTTAATTCCTGCTTTTACGTTTAGGAAACCGTAGTTCAAAGCATTCATTCCCGAATTACAAAGTCCTGTTGCGGTATTAATTTCGATAGATTTTCCGATGCTAAGCTCACCGTGCACCATCGATGAATGAGAAGGCTGTACCTGATCTGCAGAAGAAGTTCCGCAAGAAAGCAGCTGCATGTCTTCTTTTTTAAAATTTTCATCAAAAAGACCTWCCACCGCTTTTGCCGTAATCTGCGCATTGGTATGCGTAGCGTTTCCGTTTTTGTCTAAAGCATAATATCTGGTTTTGATTTTATTATTCCTTAGAATTAAAGCTCTTGCTTTTGACGGTTTGTCATTTATATAGCCAAGATACGTTTCCATTTCGTCATTAGAAACCGGTTCATTCGGCAAGTATGTTGAAGCTTTTGTTATAAATACGTCGTACATTTCTATTTTAAATTAATTCCTTGTAAATATTCTTTCTGTTTTTGTCTTTTTTTCCATAAAAGCGGAGCGAGCAGAATGTGGAAAACCAATACAATCGGTGAGACAATCCAAATTGCTGCCATCAAATATACCTTAAAGAATTTTATCAGCAATGGTCGTTTTTCTTTTTTATTGATAATCAGATTAGACCAGATGGTGAAAATTTTATTCCCTACTTTTTCAACTCTCACCAGAAAGGCTCTGATTTCCACAGCTCCGTTCTTTACCAGGTCGGGTTGAAGATTGGCTAAATCATTATTCTCAAAATGCCTTTCAATAATCTTACCATATTTTCCGGCTCCGTTGATTTCTTCATCCGAAACTCCGGCTGCAGGAAGAATTCCTGATTTTTCTTTCTGCCCCGTTGTCATCCATCGAAGAATCGTCAAAACACTTGTATAATTGTCTCTTCTGTCGACCAATGCAATGTTTCCGACTAATTTAGCATCAAAATTCTTTAAATATACTTTCAGTTTTTCCTGAGAAAGCATCCACATATTTCTTGTTGCCGAAATGGTTACAACCGGAGTATTTTTTAAAATATCGGCAGCAAACCCGCTTTTCAGAAAAGAAATGATCGGAATTGACGGCGTAAGATACCAAACCTGATAACCGAAAAGGATTAAATCAAATTTAGTGTTTAAAACGTCTTCCGGCGGTGGAAGAATTTCGCTCGGAATCTGCAGGTAAGATTCCGGAAAGGTGTTGAAAAACACATCACTCGGCCACGGAAAAGGAAAATCCTTTTTAAGCTGAATGTTATAGTAAGTAACCTTGTATTCTTCTTTTTTATCTTCAAACGGCTGCGCAATATTTTTTACAATATCCTCGAGCTGCCCGGTTTGAGTATAATAAATAACAAGTATATTTTTTTGCATTAATCTATTTTATGGATTACAAAAATATGATTTTCATTTTATTATTCATGCCTAAATATTTTTATTGAGTCTGAAATAATCACCTCTTTATAATCAGGATTTTCAAAAGCCTGATTTGTATTCAGCATAATAATTGTTTCCGGAAAATCTTTTACATCATTAAGATTAAAATTTTCATCAGAAATTAAAAGTACATTAATTTTTTTATTGATCTGAGACTGATCTTCAATATAAAACAGTTTTCTTTTCTTCACCAGATAATTATTTTCAGCGACCAGTCTTTTTTCTTCATCATTAATTAAGCTGAAAATTCTTCTTCCGGCTTGTTGCAAAGTCAGCAAAATATCTTTCTGCCCGAAATCATCGGAAATATGAAAGATTGTTGCCTCATCCGGAATGTGTTTATTTAATTCAAAATAAGCCGATTTATTTTTGCTGAAATCTTCTTTTACAGGTTTTACAACTTCGTTTTCTTTATATAAATAATTTAAAAACAGCTTCTTTTTAAAATAATTTTCATCTTCAATTTCATTTCTCAGTTTTGTAAATTCATCTCGGAAATAGGCATTGATTTTCTTTGTTCTTTCGGAGTAATTTTTACCGAAACTCAAATCATCTTTATCAATTCTGTTGCCAACTTTTACGGTGATGCTTCCGTCAAAAATAATGAAATCGCCTTTTGGCTGTACTTCAGAATTTCCGTGAATATAAATTGGGAGAATGTCTAAACCAAATTGCTCGGCAATATAAAATGCACCTTTGTGAAAACGTTTCACATCATTCGTATAAGAACGCTCAGATTCTGGAAAGACAACCAGAGAATATCCTTGTTCTATTTTTTCTTTAAGCTGATCCATGCCGTTTTCTATACCTTGGGAAACAGGATAAAAACCTAAAGCTTTCACCAGTTTACCAAAAACGGGAGAGTTATAAACCCAGTCATTTACCAGATAAATAATCTTAGGATTAACCATTCCCAAAGCCAGAGTGTCGAGAAATGAAGTGTGATTGGCAATAATTACAGCAGGTTTGCTGAAATCTTCATCCGGGTTTTGAATGACTTTTTTCTTTACAAACGGATTGGTGTATAAAACCGAAGTTAAAAATTTAGCTAAAATTAATTTGATGAAATCTAAAGTTTTTCCTCTTGATTTTTTCACAAAAATACTTCCGATTGCAGAAAAAACCAATCCGCCCAAACCATAATAAAGGAATGAGATCATTGAAGTTAAAAACAGTCTTAATGTAATGGGCGACAATCCTTTTTTCGTTCTGTTGATGATTAAAAACCTAAACCAAAACGGGTATAAAGTCGAGGTGATCACAATCACCGAAAACATTCCGATCAAAGCAACCAAAGCTAAAGAATGCAAAGCAGGATGTTTAGCAAAAATTAATGAGCCGATCGACAATATAGTGGTGAAAACTGCAAGAATAATAGACGTTCTGTAAGTTGGAAGCTCATTTTTCCCGTTTGTATGCTCTTTCTGCATTGCTTTTGTAAGGAAAATACTGAAATCGTCCCCGACCCCAAAAACCAAAGTACAGACAACGGTGCTGAAAATATTTAATTCCAATCCAAGGAAATAAAGGATTCCTGCGGTAACAACTCCCGTTAATACAATCGGGAACATCGTTAAAAGCGAAAGCTCAAAATTTCTGAAGAAAACAATAATCGTTAAAATAATTGCCAGAAGAGAATAATTTATCAATGTATTAAAATCTCTTTTCAACAATCCTAAAAAATTTTCATTCATCTGTTGACGGTCGATTGCCAAAGCTTCGTGGTTTTTTTCGACATCTTTGATGAAAGCGTCTCTTTTCTTTTCGTCAACTTTTACAACATTCGAAACAGTATAAAACCCTTTCTCATTGCTCAGAAATTCCGAGATCTGAAATGCTTTGATGGTAGAATATTCTTTTAAACTTAATATAGAATAAGATTTATTTAAATTTTCATTAAACTGGTCAAATGCAGAAGCATTGAAACCAAATTTATTACCATTCTGCACCAACTCGGTAATGGTCTGATTCTTTTTGCTTTGATCCCAAAACTGGTTCCATTTTTCGATCTTTTTTTGCTGGTCTTCTTTTGATAAAACCACGTTTCCGATCGAGTTGTAGCTTAAGATTTTCCCTTCCTGTTTTTCTTTTTCCAAAAACCTGCTTAGTTGGGAATTTCTTGTCAAGGCTTCGCTTTCAGAATTTCCGTACGAAATGGCGTAGATCGATTTTGAAGTGATGTCTGATAATTTTTCAAGCTTGGCTTCACTTATTTTCAAATCTTTCGGAATATAATTCAAATCACCGATGTCTTCATTAAAGCCAACATGACGGAAACCGAAAAGACAGGCAATAATAATCAGAGAACATCCGATAATCAAAGGTTTGTTTTTTTCGTAAGGGTAACTTCCTATTTTGTCAATAAAATTGGTGTTGGTTTTTTCTTTGTCTGCTTTCGGATGATACAATTGCGGAACAATAATTAATGCTGCAAAAGAAGAAAGGAAAACCGTAATCGAAGCAAAAAGACCGAGATCTTTCAACGCTTCTGAACGAACGAAAACCAGACATAAAAATGAAACAGCGGTTGTTGCGCTACTTAGAATAATCGGTTGTGTGATTTCCTTGTAAAGCTCTTCAATATTATTGTTGTGCTTGTAATGCGTGAGAATGTGGAGCGCGTAATCAATGGTGATTCCGATGAGAATTGCACCCACACTGAGCGAAATTGCCGAGATTTTATCTTTAATAAAATACAAAATCATCAGTGAAACGAAAACCGCAAAAACTGTCGGTAAAAAAACAATTAACGGTGTAAAGAAGTTTCTGAAATAGTACATCAGCAAGATCAGAAGCACCGTCATCGAAATGATAACCGTATTCTGAATATCTTTTTTGATTTGCTGGGCATTCGCAACCGCAATTACCGGCGAACCGAAATAGCTGATCTCGGTTTTTCCGCTAAAAGTTTTGTTGATCTCGTCTTTAATTTCATTAAGCTGATTGACGAAAACTTCATTGTTTTTGGTGTCGTTGCTCTTGTTTTTAGGATCGATGAAAAGTAAGAGGTTTTTCCCATCTTTGGTAACGATGTAATTGTCTTCGAGCTTGAAATCTTTGCTGATGTTGAGCGCATTCAGTTTTTTGATTCCTAAAAAAGTAATTCCGAGCGGATCTTTTTTGATGAAATCTTTGGTTACTAAACTCGTGGGCGAAACCAGCGAAACATAATTATTTTCAACCTGTTTTGCAATGCTGTCTTTACTGAGTTTTTTTTCGATTTCTGCATAATCTTTTTCGTTTAAAAACAAAGGAAGATTCTGATTGACAAAATCGAAGGTTTCCGAAATTTCATTGTCATTTACTTTTCCCTGAACCGAACCGATGTATTTTTTTAGCGGTTCTATTTTATTTAAAAAAGTATCGGCGGTTTCCGACAGCTGAAAACTGTCGTCTTTTGATTTGTTTTCAATAATGACGATGATCTTGTCTGAAAAATTGAGCTGCGTGAGAACTTTTGCCGTAAGATCAGATTTTTCGTTTTTGGGAATGATCTGATTGATGTCTTCCTCAAAATTAATTTTCGACGCAAAAAAACCACAGATCAATAAGATTCCTAATGCTGCAGCAATAGAAATAAACCGGTTTTTAGAAATAAAATAATATAAATGGATGAAAAAACGATGCATGGTTTTCCGGATCAAGTCTGCAAATTTAAATTTTTAAGCAGTAGTTTAAAACAATTTTTTGATAAGTTTTAACTGAAAATCAATAAAATATTTAATGTAAAATAAAAAAAACTTATACTTTTGTAAAAGTTCCCTTACTGTCGTATTATATTTGGCGGTAAATTATTCTTAAAGACGCAACTGTTTATGTTGAAAACGTTTGATGAAAAATTATCCGGATTTCTGTTTGTAGTAATTTTACCGTTTCTGCTGTTCTTCATGTCGTATTATGGGTTTGAGTCGTCTTACACTCATTTTAAGACTTCTGAAAGACCGCCTGATTTTTTGTTTTCTTCTGTTTATTCGTATCGAATAATTCCTAATTATCTGAGTATTTATATGACAGATTTTATGGAATATTGTATCAACAGCAATGTACTTTTACCTTTTAAAAATCTACTTATAAAAAATGGAACTCCGTTTTATCATGGTCTTTTTTTGATGAATACTGTGTTTTTTATTTTGTGTTCGGGAATTATTAATATGCTTTTGAAATTTAGACCGCTTGATATTTTCCAGAATATTAAAGCCAGAAGAATTGTTCATCTTTTGATGGTTTTCTTTATTGTGATGACACAATATACTCCTTCAAACTGCGATACGATTGCTTTGTTTTGTTATTTGGTTGGAATTGTTTTGACTTTAAAATATCTTCACACCGATAGAAACCTATATTTTTACCTCTTGATTGTATTGATTGCGGTATCAACGCTTGTTAGGGAAACTGCTTGTCTTAATATTGCTTTTTTTGCCTCGGTTTTTTTCAGCATGAAAGAGTCTTTTATGGAAGGAATTTATGTTGTTGCCAACTTTACAAGTCCTTTTAATCTTGCTGGGCTGTTTTTTTCTGCAATTGCAGCATATTTCATGTATAAACTTTGTGCAGATGAAGAAAGCAGGCTGGTTTTCAAAAGATATTTATTTTTTTCACTGCCTTATATTGTAATGATTACTTTAGTCGGGCTTTTTTGGGAAGTAAGATTATTTTTGCCAATTATTCTTACAGGCGCATTGGTGGCTTGTCTTGATTTTAAAAAAAAATATAATTAAACGATGAGTTTACTGCATCCTTATTATCTGATTGCTATTGTGTACATGCTGTTTTTCAGCGTACAGGAAGTCTTTGGGAATAAGGTAGATAAAAAATGGCTTTGGTTTTTGGGGATCTATCTGATGATTCTTGCAGGGCTTCGTGAGAATGTAGGGCCAGATTACGGAAGTTATGTAATGATCTATGTGTATGCAGATACCAAAGAGTATATTGATATATTTCTGAAGGCACTCCATTTACAGGGTGGCGAAAGTGTTGATCTGGAATGGCTTTTTGCATTGATCAATAAAATTCTGCTCAATGTATTTAATGCGCCATTTTATATAGTTACGCTAATTATTGCTGTTTGTGCTGTATTTTTTAAAGTTGAATATACGGATGATAACACCTTTTATCCATTCACTTTTACCTTATTTATGTTTATTCCCGGTTTTTTTATTGGTGAAAGCGGTCAGATAAGACAAAATCTGGGGACGTTTATCGTATATTTTGCATTGCGTTACATCAAAGAAAGAAAATTGATTCATTATCTGTTCTGGATTTTTATTGCATCGGGTATTCATAATGTTTGTTACTTGTTTTTACCGATGTATTGGCTGGTTCGTATTCCGTTAAACAGATATTGGATGCTGATTTTAATTATCGCCTCTGTTTTTGCTTCACCATTTGAGGTTTATAAAGTTTTTGGAGGTTTTCTTACCAACATAGCTTCCGAAAGTACTCTTGTGGAAGGTTTTAACGGGTATATGAATGAATCTACCGAAAGACTGAATGGAGGCATCGGTATTCCGGAAGCCATGATGGCAATTCTTACGTTTTTCCTCTTTACATTTGATGATAAAATGATGGAAAAGTTTCCGTATTACGAATATCATAAGGTTTACGCTGTGATGGGTATTTGTATGTATTTTATTTTTAGAAACAACAGTATATTTTCGTCCAGATTAGCAGGCGCATTTATTGGTTTTGCCTATATAATTATTCCGAATGCAATGTATGTGGTTTCTGCCAATACGAAAAAAACAATCTACGCTTTTATTATTGCTTTATTCTTGTTCAATTTTATTGTGTTTTCCAGTTTCAAAAATATTGTAAACGGAAGATTTACTTCTGAGCTGTACAAAAACTATTTGTTGCCTTAAATAGTATTTGCTTTCTCGGTTTTATTTATAAAAATTTTTATTAATCATTAATGAAAATTAATTTAAGCTCATGTCTATAATGAGCCTGGTGTCGTATTTTTGTCTGTGAAAAAAACTTGGAACGGAATTTTCATACATATGTACATATATTTAATGATTTGATAATATAACGGATTTAATTTTTTTTATTTAAGCGATATTTTTGTTTTGTATTGTGTTTGTGTGAATTTTATTTTTTAGATTGCATGACCAAAATTTTAATATGAATAAAAAATACTTTTATAGTATTGCAGCAGTTTTCTGTTCTTTTTTTATTTGTGCTCAGGAAATAATAAAAAAAACAGATACTTTAGGAAACAGATTTTCGGATAAAAGTAACGGAATGACCGAGAGAGTTGCTGCAAAAGATTGGATGAAGGCTCCGAATAGCTATATGTTTGATCCTTCATCAGCAAACGAGGGAATTTATATTCCTGTGAAAAAAGCTTACGCAATGTGGAGTGGCTATAAGTTTTTAGGCTATTCAATTATTCCAAACGGTATTGTTACGGCAGATGTTCTTTGGGAAGATACTCATGGGTTGATCAAGTCGGGATTGAATTATGCCCTGAATATTGAGGGATCAGGTGAAAATGCTGAAATAAAAGTACCTATAAACAAATCGAAAGAAGGAAATGCAGTTATTGCTTTCAGAGTAAATGGTGAGATTTTCTGGTCTTGGCATATTTGGGTGACCGATGATCCTACAAACGGATCTACTTACAAGAGTTATACTAATGTTAGAAGAGAAAAAAGCAATGGCATCATTGAAGTTATTCCTGATGCAGAATGGAAATGGATGGACAGGAATTTAGGCGCTTTAAGCGGATCTATCACTGCCGATGATTGGAATAAAAACGGAGGCTTATTATATCAATGGGGAAGAAAAGATCCTATTCCTTCTCTGGTTTACAGAGGTAACGATTTTTATGAAGTTTCCGGATCTGTCGGAAGAGTGCGCCACAGGGGAGCAAAAAATTTCACAAATGCAGTCAACTTCGACGATTTAAGAAAATTTGTTTTATATTCGAATGCAACTGTTGATAATAATATCAGACTTTCCGTAAAAAATCCGTTGAGTCTTATTTATGTAAATAAAGATGACAATAGTGGTCCTGCTTATTATAATAACAATGCCAATTTAATGGTCAACTGGTTTGGAAGCACAGTGGCTCTTCCCACTAATAGACTCACAGAATTAAATTTATGGTCAGACAATTCACAAGGAAGAATAATTCCAACAAATTATAATTTTAACAGCAATAATGCGCCCTATCGTAACAAGTCATCGTTTGATCCGTGTCCTAATGGATGGAGGATTCCTTCGATGTTGGTTGCCAATCTTGCATCTACTTCGTATGTCGATGAGGTAAGAGTTGATTATTCTCCGTTTGGAGTAAGAGCTGCGATGGAAAAATCTGTATTCGAATCTAATGGGTATCATATCATAAAGCCTACTAATAATAACGTTCCTGCTTTTATGACCGGGTTTAAAGTGTTTCCGAATGTCGGTTTTAATTTATCGAATGTCGGCGGAAATAATATGGGAATATTCCCCGGAACCGGGCATATTATCATCAATACTCAAGGTGGGCAATATACAGATCAGCATCATGTAGGTCTGTGGACTTCTACGATGGCGCGACTTCACGATACAACTGCTGCTGTAAGCGCTCGTATGTTATTGATGATTCCGGATAAATATCAGGGAGACACACCAGATTCTGCAAATCCTACCATAAAAGGCAGATATTGGTACATGCCATTGTCAACCGCAAAAACTTCGGATGCCAATGCTTGCAGATGTATTAAAGATCCTTTGTATCAACTTAATGATTACGATTTTCCTACAAGATATATAATTCCGGTATCAGAATATACGGTTGGATTAGATAATCCGAATACCTATCATATTGTTAAATCAGCAGTATCTTCAACTGTTGAAATTCCAATAGCAAAAGCTTTTTCTGTTCAAAGTACATTGCTCAATAATCCGGCTATTTTAAATCCTTCAAACTTTAATAATTTAAAAGTAAATATTCTTTGGACGACTAATGAAAATTTAATCAGTTCCGTAAATATTGTAAATCCTTCACCAGGCTCATTGACGGCTTTATCAGATTCTAAAATTACAGTTAATTTAGGAGCAAATCAAAGCGGAAACGCTGTGGTTACCCTTCACAACGGCAGTGTTACAAATCCTGTTTACTGGTCATGGCATATTTGGGTGACAGATACACCGATAGAATCTAATGTTTATGCAACAGAAATTCCTAACGCAACAGCTACCAATTATGTAAATTATGTTCCGAAAGGTGATGTTTTAAAAACAGAATTTATGGACAGGAATCTTGGAGCTACAGTTGCTTTTCCTACAGTTGCTAATCCTTTGGCTCCTACAGCTCAGGAGTATTCTAAAATAAACGCTTCTACGGGATTGCAGTATCAATGGGGAAGAAAAGACCCTATTCCTTCGTTTCAATATGCCGACAGAACTTTTTACAATATATTTTTAGGAAATGTAGATTCAAACGGGCAGATTACATATACTACACTTAATGCATCTGCATACAATAACATGTCAGGAAATTACATTGTTCCTTACAACACCTATACAAATTCATCAAATGCCAATGTTCTGGCAAATGATAAAGTTGGAGAAAAGTTAGCAAAAGTGCTTACTTATTCGGTTGAAAATCCTTTGGTTTATATGATTCCGAGTTCTTTTGCGCCTTATAATTCTGTGGTTCCTAATTATACAAACGGAACCGATTGGCTTTTAAACGAGCCTAATGTTGCCAATGACCGATGGGGAAGAGGAGGTAAAAAGTCTCCTTTCGATCCTTGTCCTGAAGGTTGGAGGATTCCTGATCTTACCGATGTGGCAATCGTTACAAACAGAGATTTCGGCCTTTCGCCTTGGTACAAAAAAGATAAAAATGCAGCGACGAGCTACAGTTTAGTTTCTGATTATTTAGGAACACCGGTGAAGAATTCGGGTAATGTAAGTATTGGTTTTATTTTCAATAATTCTGCCTATGCGGTTGGAAATTATCCTAATTCAGGATCAAGAGGTTTCAGAAGTGTAACAGCAAATCAAACTCCTATCGGAACTTACGGAGTAAACAATTTTCAATTTTCCGGTATTTGGACGGCGGCTTTAAATTCAAATTATATTGGCAGACCTGTTAATATTTTATTTGATTCAGCTTCTAATCCTAACCGGTTTATAGCATTTCATGATAATAATGACCCCTATTTTGGGATGAATTGTCGTTGTGTAAAAGTAAAATACAATCAAAACGGAGATGAAGAAGGGCCTATTCCCGCAATTCCTGTAACACCGGGTTCTTCTGTAAGGGCTGCAAATGTTTTCACTAAAAATGAAATTTCTGAAAAAATAAAAGAAAACAAAATCAGTCTTTTTCCGAATCCTGTACAAGATCTATTGTATATTAAGGCAACAGATGATAAGGATTATTATTATCAAATTTATAATGCAACAGGTCAAATGGTGAAATCAGGAAAATTTGAAAATAATTTTACCAATGTCTCAGCTTTGGTTAGCGGAGTTTATTTGGTAAGGATTAATAATTCGGAAACCATAATTAAAATCATAAAAAAATAAATACAATAAGGCTTAAAGAAATTTAAGCCTTATTATTTAAAATATCAAATACGCTAAACGTTTTTGTCTATGGAGCTTAAAAATTAGCTTCATTATAATTAACTTTTTTATTTGATAATCGATTGTATAAAGGCTTTTTAATTTTAAATAAATCTTTTAGAAAACCTTAATTTGAGCCGTTTCAACGGTTAAATAAAATGATTTTGCCAACTCATCTAATAAAAAAGCTTTACTTTTGCAAAAATTTTCAATATGTCGAAAAATTTAGTAATCGTTGAATCTCCTGCAAAAGCAAAAACTATTCAGAAATATTTAGGAAAGGATTTCGAAGTGAAATCCAGTTTCGGACACATCCGAGATTTGCCTAAAAAAGGAATGGGGATTGATTTGGAGACTTTCAGTCCGGATTACGAAGTTTCTGCCGACAAAAAGAAATTGGTGACAGAATTAAAATCCGCCGTGAAAAAAGCCGAAATGGTTTGGCTTGCTTCCGATGAAGACCGCGAAGGTGAAGCGATTGCTTGGCATTTGGCAGACGAATTAAAGCTGAAGCCTGAAAACAGAAAAAGAATTGTTTTCCACGAGATTACTAAAAATGCAATTCTTAAAGCAATTGAAAATCCGAGAGATATTGATCAGAACCTTGTCAATGCACAACAGGCAAGAAGAGTTCTCGACAGGATCGTTGGTTTTGAAATGTCTCCTGTACTTTGGAAAAAAGTAAAACCAGGGCTTTCTGCAGGTAGAGTACAATCGGTTGCGGTAAGACTTGTGGTAGAAAGAGAAAAAGAAATCCGTGAATTTACGCCAAAAGCGAGTTTCAAATTAGACGGAATTTTCTTAAACAAAACTTCTCAGGAAATCGCTGCTAAGCTTAAAAAAGATTTCGAAAAAGAAGAAGAAGCCCAAAAATTCTTAGAACTGGCAAAAACAGTTGAATTTAAAGTTTTAAATGTAGAAACAAAGCCGGGAAGTCGTTCCGCATCTGCGCCGTTTACGACTTCTACACTTCAGCAGGAAGCTTCTTCAAGACTGGGTTATAATGTGACCAATACTATGCGTCTTGCACAAAGATTATACGAAGAAGGATTCATCACGTATATGAGAACCGACTCGGTAAACCTATCTCAGGAAGCGATCGAAGGGGCAAAAAAACAAATTATATCAGAATATGGAGCAGAATATTCTTCTCCGAGAAATTATACCACAAAATCATCTTCAGCGCAGGAAGCTCACGAAGCGATCCGCCCGACAGATTTTTCTGTAAAAACGATTGGCGATGCTCAGCTAAGCAAATTATATCAGCTGATTTACAGAAGAACACTGGCTTCTCAAATGGCAAATGCCAAAATCGAGAAAACGGTTATTGAAATTGGCAACGCCAAACTTCCACAGCATTTCGAAGCGCAAGGAGAAGTGATCATTTTCGATGGTTTCCTTAAAGCTTATGGAATTGTAAAGACTGAGGAAGATGATGAGGAAAACAACGAAAAGTTGTTGCCAAAAGTTGTAGTTGGTGAAGTTTTAGACTGTAAAAAAATTACAGCAACAGAAAAATTCACAAGACCAAGTGCAAGATATACAGAAGCAGGATTGGTAAGAAAGCTTGAAGAATTGGGAATTGGTCGTCCGTCGACATATGCTCCCACAATTCAGACGATTCAGAATCGTGAGTATGTTGATAAAAGAGAGATTGAGCCACAAACAAGAGAAGTGGTGAAAATTTCTTTAGCTAACGATAAAATAAAAAAAGAAGTTCTTGACGAAAAATTCGGGGGCGACAAAAATAAATTTGTTCCTACAGATATTGGTGAAGTTGTGAATGATTTCCTTACCGATAACTTTAGTGAAATTTTAGATTTCGGCTTTACGGCAAGAGTAGAAGAAAGCTTCGACGAAATTGCAAACGGAGATCAGAAATGGAAAGAGATGATGACCGATTTCTATTCTAAATTTCACCCTAGAATTGAGGATGTAGAAGAAAATGCCGATCGTGCAAATGGCGAAAGATTATTGGGAGTAGATCCTAAAACCGGTAAAAATGTTTACGCAAGAATAGGAAGATTCGGAGCAATGATCCAGATTGGTGAAACCGATGATGAAGAAAAACCTACGTTCGCATCATTGATGGCGGGACAAAATATCGCAACCATTACTTTTGAAGATGCTTTAGAATTATTTAAACTTCCGTTTGACCTGAATGAAGTTGACGGTGAAGCAGTTTCTGTTGGCGTTGGAAGATTCGGTCCTTATGTAAAATGGGGCGAAACGTACATCAGTATTCCTAAAGGTGAAGACCCGCTTTCTGTTGACCAGAAACGCGCAGAAGAAATCATCGCCGAAAAGAAATTGGCAGATGCGCCGATTGCTTCTTACAAAGGCGAACCGATCACAAAAGGAACGGGAAGATTCGGTCCTTTCATTAAGTATCAAAATGTTTTCATCAATGTTCCGAAAAGATATAATTTCGAAAATCTTTCTCAAAACGACATCAACGAATTGGTAGAAGCCAAGCTGGAGAAAGAAGCCAACCGTTACATCCAACAATGGAAAGCCGAAAAAATCTCAATTGAAAATGCAAGATGGGGACCTATCGTAAAACACGGAAAGAATATCTATAAAATTCCGAAGAAAAAAGACGATACCAAATACGAAAGCGACGAGCTGAAAGACGTTTCTCTTGATGAGGTTAAAAAATGGATCACCGCTCAAGACCCGAAAGCTTTCGCTGAAAAGAAGAAACCTGCAGCGAAAAAGCCAGCCGCAAAAAAAACAACGACAACTAAGAAAACGGTTGCTAAAAAGCCGGCTGCGAAGAAGTAGATAAAACTTTGACAAAGTTAATCAAATAAAAAAGCACAGATTTCGGTCTGTGCTTTTATTGTTTTAAATCCAAAATAATGCTGTAGATTGCTTAAAAAAAGAATTTTACCAATTCATAAAATCTTTAAATTTTGGATATGTAAATAATTTATAGAGAAATAAAAGTGCTCCGATAATTTCAAAAATTGAACCAATTGTAAATATTATATTCGCATTAAATATTCCAAAACTCCAATGTGTTATTTTAAAAAATGCACCAACAATATTTATCAAAAATCCGGTTAGAAAAATCAAAAATGTATGTTTTGTCTTCATAATTATTTAGAAATTAGTTTATTCATGCAAAAGTATAAATAGTTTAGAAGCAAAGATATATAATCGTGTTATTTGTCAAACCCTAAACTGCAGGACACTATTTATCTGCAATTCAACTAAATTAGCTCAAAATCAAATTAAATGAGCCAGTCAGAATACACACGCAAAGATTTTTTAAAAACCTCAGCTTTAGGAATTGCTGCTGTGTTTTTCGGTTCGTCATTTACTCAGGCATTTGATTTTTCAGAAAAACCTTTCTTTAAACTAAAACCAATCGGACGCTCTTTAGAACTCGAAGGCTATTACATTTGGTGCTCTTCGCCAATTTGGGGTGAAGACGGAAAAGTACATCTTTTTTATTCCCGATGGAAAAAAGAAAAAGGAATGGGAGGCTGGCTTAATGGTTCTGAAATTTGCCGGGCAGAAGCGAATTCTCCATTTGAAAAATTTGAGCATAAAGAAGTTATTCTTGCGCCGAGAGGTGGTGATTTTTGGGATGCAACCACCTGTCACAATCCTTTAATTAAAAAAGTTGGAGATCAATATTTGTTATTTTTTATGGGAAATTCCAACGGAAAAACAAATACGAAAAGAATTGGATTAGCCATTYCAAAAAGTCTTGACGGAGAATGGAAAAGACCGGATCAACCCTTGCTTCTTCCCGGAAAAGAAGGTTCGTGGGATGATCATTGTACCACAAATCCGGCTTTTGTAAAAGGAAATGATGGCAAATACTGGCTTTTTTATAAATCGTGGAACACCAGAGAATATGAAACCCAGAAAGGACCGGTTCGAGGTAACCGAAAATATGGTTTGGCAAAAGCAGATTCTCCGGAAGGACCTTACACAAAGGTTTCTGAGAATCCTGTAATTGATTTTTCAGCTTTACCAAACAACGCACAGCTTGAAGATGCTTTTATCTGGAAAGAAAAAGGAAAGTTTCACATGATTGCAAGAGACATGGGTTTTTATAACCACGAATACGGTTTGCATCTTACCACAAAAAACGGAATTGAATGGACGAAACCCGAAATCGCTTATCTTAATATGCAGTCTTACGTGCAGGAACCCAATCCGCCAAAACATTTAAAAAGATTCGGAAGATTAGAACGCCCAATGATCTTGATGAGCAAAGACGGGAAAAAACCTCAGTTTTTATTCGGGGCAACACAAGGCGGCGCTTTTGAAACTTCTACAACTTTTGTGTTTGAGATTACCAACCGTTAGTTTTTTAACTTCATATAGATTTTGTTTAAACCATCACGATTTTGTTGATGGTTTTTCTATGGAAGAGCCTTGTCAAGATTCAAAACCTTGACAAGGCTGAACAGATTGAAGGAGTTTTGAAAATTTGCAAGTCATTTTTAAAACTTTGGTAAGTTGATGGTAAAAGATCTCCGCTTACTCATTTAAATTTAATATTTTTGAGTTTTAATAAGTATTTGAGCGCATGAATTTTGAAGATTTTATCATTTCACCCAGGAATTTCAGGACAGAAAACTGGCAGATCGGAAATAAGATTACCAAAGAAATAAAAGAAGACAGCATTGTACTTCTCTTTGTTTCTGATTACAGAGGAGCCAATGGAGATGCTGAAGTACAGGATTTTACAGCAGTAAGAAAAGAATTTTACAAACTTTCGCAGCTTGATTTTGAGATTCCGGTGGTGGATCTGGGAGACCTGGTTTCCGGAAAATCGGTGCAGGATTCTCATTATATTTTGCAGGAAGTTTTGTCGGCGTGTCATTACAAAAGAGCGATTCCGGTGATTATTGGCGGTTCTAATGATTTCGCCTTCTCATTATTTTCAGGATTAAATTTTCATCAGAAAAATATTAACTATACCCAGATCAGCAATATTATTTCCCTAAAACAGGGCGAAAATATTAATGAACATACTTTTTTAAGCAAAATTTTAGGCTCGAAAAGTTTTTCCATCAAAAATTATCATCATTTAGGATATCAAAAACATCTGAACGAACAAGATTCTGTAAAGCTCATCAAAGAAGTTGAGTTTGATATTGTTCGTTTGGCAGAAATGATGAATTCTACGGAAAGAACCGAACCTTTCTTCAGGAAAGCAGATCTGGTAACGGTAAATTGTGATGCGATTGAGAGTTTTGGTGAAGCTTTTTCGATGAATCCGCAGGTAAATGGTTTAAACCGAAGAGAAATCTGTGCTTACATGAAAGAGATCGGTTTAAGCGAAAACCTGAAATCTGTAGGTATTTTTAATTATAATATTTATTCTGAAAACCAGCTCAATCATCAGCTTTTGGCGCAAATGATCTGGTATCTTATTGAAGGGATCAACATTCAGCAATCGCATCCTAAGGAAAGACATTACGAAATATTTTATGTTTTGATTGAAGACAGACAATATGCTTTCAAGCGCGATACATTCAGCAATCTTTGGTATTTTGGGGATGATGAAAAAATTGAAAACTGCATTCCATGCTCCAGAAAAGATTTTGATGATGCTAAAAAGGGCTGGCTGAGCGCAAGATTTACAAAAATCTAAGCCATGGAAAACCCGACTCCAAAAGTTTCTGTTATCGTTCCTGTTTTTAATGTTGAAAATTATCTGGCGAAATGCCTTGATTCTTTGGTGAATCAAAGCCTGGAAAATATTGAGATTATCGTTGTAAACGACGGAAGCAAAGACGGATCGGAAAATATCATTAAAAAATATTCTGAAAAATTTCCGGTTAAAATAAAAGCTTTTACGAAAGAAAACGGCGGTTTAAGTGACGCCAGAAATTTCGGGATTGATAAGGCAACCGGAGATTATCTGGGATTTGTAGACAGCGATGATTACGTTTCTGAAACAATGTTTGCCGAAATGCTGCATCTGGCTGAAAAAAATGATGCTGAAATGGTAATCTGTAACATTCAGAAAGTAGACGAAAAAGGTAACGTTACCCAAAAACTGACGCAGATTCCGAATATGCCTGAAAAGATTGTTTTGGAAAGCCATTTTTCGGTTTTTTCGGATCTAAGCTATTTTGCGTGCAATAAATTATTTAGAAAAGAGTTATTTACTTATAAAAGATTTAAAAAAGGAGCTCATTTTGAAGATATTCAGCTGGTTCCCCAGCTTTTGCTTGAATGTAACATAATAGCACAGACGCAAAATTTTCATTATCAATATCTCGAAAGGGCAGATTCTATCTCAAAAACTCATAACGAACAAGGTTTAGATATTCTGAAAGCGGTAGAAGATGTGGAAGTTTTTTTTAAAAGTTCAAAATACGCTTCAAAAACAAAAGAGCTAAAAGGTTTTCAGATTTTGGAAGGAGTTTATACTTTTCTGGCTTATCTTGCTTTTGTTAAAAATAAAAATCAATTCTACAAAATGTCTCTTGATCTTGAGGATTTTATACGAAAAAGAGATGTTAAAATAAAAGATATATTGTGTTACAATCGTTTTGGTAAGAATTATCTTTTATCTTTACCTCTGAAAAAAATAATTTTCTATCTGCTTTTTTTTATCGGACAAAAAAAAATGATACGGAAATTGATTAAACACAAATGAGATTTCGGTATTTTAAAATAAATTTTAAATGCAATTTTTTTTAATCTACTGAAACTATTAGCTTAAAAAGCAGTTGATGAAAAATTTTGAATTATTCTTAAATGAAACAGGCATTTCTATTTTTTACTTAAAAGTGGGGTTGGGTTTCCTGTCTTCTTTCTTCATCACTTTTTTTTCAATTCCTACAATTATTAAGATTTCGAAACGTAAGAACCTGATGGATGAGCCCGGTGTAAGAAGTTCTCATCTCAGAAGGATACCTAATCTGGGAGGTATTGCGATGTTTTACTCGATCGGGATCTGCACTTCAATTTTTGCCTATGAAATTTTTGATTTATATAAATTTCTTTTTGCTTCGCTCATTATTCTGCTTTATGTAGGGATTATGGACGATATTGTTGTGATGCGTGCTTACAAAAAACTGGTGGCGCAGATTGTGGTATCGGCTCTTATTGTAATTGGCTCAGATATAAGAATCAGAAACTTATTTGGGATATTTGGTGTCTACGAAATTCATTATTTAATCAGTGTAATTTTCAGCATCATTACTTTTATCATTCTCATCAATGCTTTTAATCTTATTGACGGAATTGACGGTCTTGCCGGAGGTTATTCTGTTGTTTGCAGTGCCTTTTTTGGGATCAGCTATTATCGTTTAGGAGAATATAATTACCCTTTGGTTATTTTATCAGTGGTTTTAATTGGGTCTGTACTGGCGTTTTTATACTATAATTTATCAAATTTAAGGGCAACGAAAATATTTATGGGCGATACCGGCTCTATGCTTTTAGGATTTTTGCTGGCGTTTACATGTATCTGTTTTATAGATATTTTTATAGACAAAAAAGTGCAGAGCATTCCGATGTATCATTTGAAGTCGGCTCCTGTTGTGGCAGTGGCGATTCTTATTCTGCCTATTGTAGATACATTAAATGTCATTATTGTAAGACTTTGGAATAAGAAATCACCTTTTGAGGCAGACAAAAACCATATTCATCATAAGCTTCTTAAGCTAGATCTCACCCATAGAAGAGCGAGTTTTTATATTATATGCTATTACCTTTTTATTGTAGCAGTTACCTATTGTCTTAGACACACCAATGTCAATCTATTATTGCTGATTATTTTGTTTTTAGGTTTTTTAGGTGCTTATATTCCGGATATTATTTACATGATGCGGAATAAAAAAATAAAAACTAATAATTAAAATTCTATTTTTGCAAACTACATTTATTACGATGAAAATTTATAAGTACTTCCCATTCTTAGTTTTACCCTTTTTGCTGATCTCTTGTATCACATCAAAAGACGTAAAATATCTCCAGCCAAGCGAGAGCCTTGTTATCAATGAAGAGGGGCTCATTCCTTACAACATTCCCGTTTACAGGGTCACCAAAAATGATATGCTGACCTTGAATATTGTGACAACTCCCAAAGGTGATGCGGCTCAGTTTTATTCTTCTTTAAATGCTCAGGCAGCAGGAAATAATAATATTGTATTCAACGGAGCCAGTGGAAACGGATCTGGCGGGAATGCAATGATCTATTTTAACGGCTTGAAAGTAGACTCGAAAGGTGATATCCTGGTTTTTGGTATAGGTTACGTAAAAGCGGAAGGCAGAAACATTGAAGAAATTACCCAGGAACTGCAAGAGAAAGTAAACGAAAATTTTCAGGACGGAAAATCTGAAGTAAGACTCAATACAGACGGAATAACTTATTACATTTTAGGTGATATTGAAACCACCGGAATTACAGGGGAAAAAAAAGCGCACAAAAATACATTAACGTTAACGGAGGCAATCTCTATTAACGGAGGATTAAACAGAACGATAGACCGAAAAAACATTGTAGTTTACAGAAAACTTCCGGAAGGCATTAAGAAAGCACAGATTGATCTTACCAGAGAAGATGTGATGAATTCTCCTTATTATTACGTACAAAACGGAGACGAGATTTTTCTCACAACACAAAGAAGAGCTCTGAACGGCTTTGGAAAAGATCCTATACAGACACTTATCAGTGGTGTTTCTGTGCTTACAACAGCATTGTCAATTTATCTACTTATAAAAAATCTTTAGTGTATGATTCCCGGAAAAGAAACTTTAGTAGGTAAAAATGAGCCGCAAAAAGAGAAATACGGATCATTTGCTTTGTTTGATATAGAACATTTTTTAAGAAGGATTCTCAGAAACTGGTACTGGTTTGTGCTGATGCTTTCTATTGGGTATGCGGTATCCTGGTTTTATGGTAAATATTATGCTCAGAATATTTATGCATCAGATTTAAAACTTAGTATTTCAAACAATAGCGCAAGTTATTTTACACCAAGCCAGTCTATCAATTTTATATGGGGACAAAATGGTAATCAGGACGGTATTTATTTGAAAAAAATGTTGCTGTCTAGATCACACAACGAATTTTTAGTAAAAGAATTAGGGCTTTTTGTAAACTACAGCACCAAAGGAGCTCTGAAATCTACTTATTTGGATAAAAATGATTCGCCTGTTTTTTTGGAAGTAGACCGAAAGCATTTACAGCAGGTAAATTATCCGATTACTTTAACGCCAAAAGGAAATGGCTCTTATCAGGTGAGTTTACCGGAAGAAGGTCAGTCAACTAAGCTGTATTCGTATGATTTTGAGGCTTTTCAAAATATTGAAAGCTATGGAAGGCCTTCCGATAAAACGATTAAAGTTAATGAATGGTATACAACGCCCAATCTTAGATTCAGATTGGTTGCCAATCCGGTGGTTCCTGCCATAAAACTTGAAAATATTATTGTAACCCTTTCTACGGTAAATGATGCCGTAAACGGAATTGTTTCTACGATAGGTGTTGATTTTGATAAAGAAATCAATACCATTATGATCATTTCCAAAACAGGTTTTAATCTTAACGGAACCGTAAATTTCCTCAACAAATCTGTAGCTGAGCTTCAGAAAAAAAGATTTAATGACAAGATAAAAGTTGATCAGAATACAGAGCAGTATTTGAAAGGAAGCCTTGCCGACATTAGAAAAAAACTAGATTCGAGTGCGGCATATCTCAACTATCTTAAGGTTTCAGAAAAGCTATATGACATTAGTAACAGAGACGAAAAATCTTTACAGAAAATAAAAGATCTCGAAGCAAAAAAAGCAGATATACTCAGTAAGATGAATTCTCTGAACAGCATCAGAAATTCTGTAGAATCTCAAGGTTTTGACAGAATGATCAGTCCTTCTGCGGCAGGTTTTGATGATGGTCTTTTTACTGCATCTGTTTCTGAACTAAAAGCTCTTTACCTTAAAAGGAGAGAGTTAGCGTCAATTTATACTCCAAATTCAGAGCCGATGAAGGAGATCAACAGATTAATAAGTGAGGCAAAAGCAAACTCTTCGGGTTCGCTCAGAAACGTTCATACAGTTTATAGTACAGAGCTTAACAAAATCGATCAGCAGATTGCAGAAACAAGTGCAGATCTTACATCATATCCTGAAAAACAAAGAAAATATCTTGATGCAGAAAGGGGCTACAATATGATCGAGGCAACATACAACAGTTTGCTCAACAGACAGAATGAAAGCCAGATGAGACTTGCCACCAATCAATCTGATATTACGGTGATTGATCCTGCGAAAAACTTAGGACAGGGTCCGATAGGTCCTAATGTAAAAGGAAAGAAGATGACAATTTTAGCTGGTTTTCTTGCACTTCCGTTCATTTTTATTCTTTTGGGAAGCCTTTTTGACAGTAAGATCAGAAACATCAAAGAATTAATCAACGCAACCAAAATTCCATTACTGGGAGTGATTGGTAACAATAATAGCGACAGTATGCTTACTGTTTTAAGTACCCCAAAATCTTCAGTTGCGGAAGCTTTCAGAGGAATCAGGGCAAATGTGAGATTTTTGTCGGGAGAGGATAATACGAGTAAAGTAATTCTGATAACCTCTTCAGTCGGAGGAGAGGGCAAAACCTATGTTTCAATAAATCTGGCGTCAGTTCTAGGTTTAAGCGACAAGAAAACGATTTTGTTGGGAATGGATTTGCGAAAGCCAAAGATTTTCGGAGATTTTGAGATCGACAATAAGCTTGGGATTTCAAATTACCTTACCGGTGAAACATCAATCGATCAGATCATCAACAAAACCAAAATTCCTAATCTTGATGTGGCTACTTCAGGACCGATTCCTCCTAATCCGTCCGAATTATTAATGAGCGAAAGAAATATTAAGTTTATTGAAGAGCTTAAACAATTGTATGATTTTATCATCATAGACTCTCCGCCGGTAGGGCTAGTTGCCGATTCTTACGAATTGATGAAACAGTCTGATGCCAATTTATATGTTGTACGACACGAGTATACCGAAAAGTATATGCTTAAAATGATTACTGAAAAGTATCATAATAATGAGATTAAAAATTTAGGAATTGTTTATAATGATTACGTTACCAATCAAGGATACGGCTATGGTTACGGATACGGTTATGGTTACGGATACGGATATTTTGATGAAGATAAAAACTATACAGAGCCATTATTGATCAAGATCCGAAACAAAGTAAGATCTTATTTTGGAAGAAATAAATAAATCAGGCTATTTGTAGATTTAAAAATTTTAAATTTTGCCTGAAGTATTAAAAAAAGAATAAATTTGCTGCTTTGCCGTTTACTTTATAACAAATTATATTTTTTTGTTTATTTTTAACTAAACATTAAGATTATCATTAATATAAAAATGTTTTATATTTGCAAAAATTAATTTTTAAAATAACCATAAATCCATATTCTTTTATGAATAAAAAATTATTGTTTAGCTTCCTTACCCTCTTAGGAACTGTGGTAAGTTTAAAAGCACAAAGAAATGAATTGGGAATTCGCTTAGGGATGAGTAATCTTGTTGGCGACATAGGAAATACCAATTACATTTTACAGCAACCTTTGGATTTGGGGAGAGCCTCAGAATGGGGGGTTCCTTTTTATGGTGGTATTTTATACAGATTTAATTTTAACCCGCACCAAACCGTTAGATTAGACTTAGGCTATAACCAGGTGCAGTTTAGCGATAAGGCAGCAAAAGAAGAATACAGAAGAAACAGAAACTCTTTCGGTAAAAACAATATTTACGAAGCAAGTTTAGTATTTGAATACAATTTCTTCCCGGTAAACAATGAGCAGATGAGTATGGTGAGCCCGTATATTTTTGCCGGAATCGGAGGTTTGATGTTTGATGCTCCAAAAGCAACCTTAAACCACGATTTCAGAAGAAATGCAGATGGTGTGGCACAGGCTCCGATTAACGAATTAGATTTTGTTACCACTACAGAGTATTCTATGGGAACAAAAACAGTTGCGCAAATTCCTTTCGGAGTTGGTTTGAAATATAAATTTAATCATGGATGGGCTATTTTTGCTGAAGCTACTTTCAGATATAGCTTAACAGATCAGCTTGATCACAGCAAGGTGCTTGCCAAAGATGTGATCAGCAATTACAATGCAGATATTTTGAGCCCTACAACAGGAGGTTCTTTGCTGCAGACAGGAAATTATTATAATGTTTCTAAAGAAAGAGAAGCAGCCTATATAAGAAACAGATCTGTGGGAGACCCGGATTCTAGAGATTGGATGAATACTTTTAGTTTAGGATTGACCTATTCTTTTGGTAGACCACCATGTTATTGTGATTAAGAAATTATGTCGTTGATAAAAGAACAAATAAATTCTGAGAATTTACCAAAGCATGTAGCGATCATTATGGATGGCAACGGAAGATGGGCAAAATCTCGTGGTGAAGAAAGAACTTTTGGTCATAAGAATGCCATTAACGCGGTAAGAAATGCCATTAATGCATGTAATGAGATTCATATCCCTTATCTTACGCTCTATACATTTTCGTCAGAAAACTGGAATAGACCTGCAGATGAAGTAAATACCTTGATGAGCTTGCTTGCCGAGACACTTTTACTGGAAGCTGAAGAGATTTTCACAGCTTATCAGAACAAGTGGAGAAATAAGGATAAGCAACTTTCTGCTTTGGCAGATTGCTTATGCAGAACTCCAGTTTCTCAATGTTCTGTGGCCAGACTTTACAAAAGATATTTTCTTCCAATGTATTGTTGATTATCAAAATAAGGAAAGAAGATACGGTCTTACAGGCGACCAAATTCAAATTCAGTAAATTTTAAGAAAAGAAAGATTACGATAAAATGAAGTTTAGACTATTACCCATCATTATGTTTGCTGCTTCTGCACATTTTTATGGACAGGTAACTCCACAAGACAGTACAAAGGTTGATACTACTGCTGCTGCTCTTGCAGAAAATCAAACAGGAACTTACACGTTGAAGGACATTGTTGTTGATGGGGTAAAAAAATATACACCGGCTCAGATCTTCAGATTTACAGGTCTGGCAAAAGGTGAAATTGTAGATATTCCGGGGCAAAAGGTAAGTAATGCTATCAAAAAGCTTTGGGACTCTCAATCTTTCTCTGAAGTGGAAGTTTATGTAGAAAGCATTGAAGGGCAAACCGTTGTTCTTAGATTTTATTTACAAGACCTAAAAGATCTTGGAGAGGTAAAGTTTACAGGTAAAGGAATCGGGAAGTCTAAAAATGAAAAATTAGCTAAAGACAATAACTTAAAGCCGGGAACAAAGATCACTCAGAATCTTGTTTCAAGCCTTAAAACAAATATTCCTAAAGATTATATTAAAAAAGGTTTTGCTGATGCCAAAATTACTATTGAGGATAAGGTAAACGCAAGTGACCCTAATCTTGTAGACTGGACGATTAATGTAGACAAAGGAAAAAGAGTTAAGATCAGTCACATCGAGTTTGAAGGAAACGATAACGTAACTGATGCAAAACTTAGAAAAAAAGCTTTCAAAGAAACCAAACAAAAAAGATTTGGGATCGGAGGTATCTTGAAGTCTTCAAAATTTGTTGAAGAAAAATATCAGGAAGATAAGCAAAGCTTAATTAACTATTATAATTCACTGGGTTACAGAGATGCTGCAATTGTTTCTGATTCTGTGTGGAGAAATAAGAAAAACAACTACGAAATCAATGTTAAGCTGAAAGAAGGTAAAAAATATTACATCGGTGATATTACTTTTACCGGAAATACAGTTTACTCTACAGAATATCTTCAAAGAATCTTAGGATACAAAAAAGGAGACATCTACGATGCTGTAGGATTTAACAAAAAAGTAGGTGAAGACGGCGGAAAAGAAGACGATTCTGATATCAAATCGATCTACATGAATAATGGTTACCTTTTCTCAAACGTTACGCCTGTTGAAAAATCGGTGAATGGTGATGCGATTAACCTTGAAATCAGAATTAATGAAGGAGAGCAGGCTACCTGGAACAAAGTAACTTGGTCCGGAAACACAACTACTCATGACCATGTGATTTTGAGAGCATTAAGAACCAAGCCGGGAGAATTGTTTAAGAAAACAGAGATCAAGAGAACTTATTTTGATCTGGCTTCGATGTCATTCTTCGATCCTCAGCAAATCGGTCAGGATATTCAGCCAAACCAGCAAGATAACACGGTTGATATCGGCTGGAAACTGGTAGAAAAAGGTTCTTCACAAGTGCAGTTACAGGCTGGTTACGGTGGTAACAGCTTCATCGGAACTTTAGGTCTTACTTTCAATAACTTCTCATTGAGAAACTTCCTGAAGTTTAAAGATTTCAGACCTGTACCTCAAGGTGATGGGCAGACTTTATCGATTCAGGCTCAGGCAGGACAATATTTCCAGAATTACGGAGTTTCATTTACAGAACCTTGGTTGTTTGGTACAAAACCAACTGCTCTTTCTGTAAGTTTAAATAATTCAAGGGTAAATTACAGCCAGTCTACAGGTCCGGATCAGAGATTAAATATTTTCTCGGCTACGGTAGGTCTGAATAGGCTTTTAAAATGGCCGGATGATTATTTCTCGTTATATACAGGAATTCAGTTCCAGAAATATAACTTCAGCAATTATCCTTTTGAATTTGGAGACACTACAGAATTGTACGGTAATGCAAACAACTTAAGTTTAAATGTCGGATTAAGCAGAAACTCTGCAGGTATAGATCCTATTTTCCCTACAATGGGTTCAAATATTGAATTGTCGGGTAAATTTACACCACCATATTCATTGTTCAGTAATAAAAACTACTCAACATTGGCTCCTACAGAGAAATATAAGTGGATGGAATTTTACAAGATAAAATTTAAAGCAGATGTTTACAATGAAGTTATCGGTAAACTGGTTTTAAGATCTTCTGCAGAAATGGGCTTCATGGATGGTTACAACAAAGCTTTGGGAGCACCGCCGTTTGAAAGATTCTATGTTGGGGGAACCGGTCTTTTCGGAGGTAGATTTGATGGTAGAGAATTGATTCCGTTGAGAGGTTACGAAAACGCTTCTACATACGGAGGACAGGCTGAAGATATTACTCAAAGAGGGGGAGGTACTATTTACAACAGATTTACGTTAGAATTAAGATATCCGATTTCATTAAATCAAACTGCCAAAATTTACGCACTTACATTTGCAGAAGGAGGTAACGTTTGGAACTCATGGGGAAATTACAATCCTTTCCAGCTTAAAAGATCTGTTGGTGTAGGGGTAAGAGTTTATATGGGAGCATTTGGTTTAATAGGATTTGATTTCGCTTATGGATTTGATAAAACAATCAGTGGTGATGTTTCAGGAAGTAAAACTCACTTCTTAATGAACCAATCTTTATAACAGTATGAAAAATTTTAAAACTCTTTTCACTTTAGCGGTAATTTTGCTTTTTGGCTTTAGCAATGCTCAGAAAATAGGGGTTATTGATACTCAGTATATTTTAGATAAAATGCCTCAATATAAAGAAGCAGAGTCAAGACTTAATGCTCAGATTGATACTTGGGAACAGGAGATCAAAAATCTTCAGGCACAATACGAGCAAAAAAAATCGGCTTTCGAAAGTGAAAAAGTTTTATTAATCGGTGATCAGCTTAAGCTTAGAGAAAAAGAAGTTTTAGATTTAGAAAAAAATATTCAGACGACGCTAAGTTTAAGATTTGGTAAAACCGGCGAGATCAACCAGCTTCGTACCAATTTGGTAGAGCCGTTTCAGGATCAGATTTATACCGCTCTCCGTACTGTAATTGCAAAAAACGGATTAGGTATAGTTTTTGATAAAAATAGAGACAATGTTCTTTCTTATGAGCCAAGATATGATTATACAGACAAAGTTTTAGCTGTTTTGCTAAAAGGTACAGAGAAAGAAAAAGATAAGAAAACTAATAAAAGAAGGTAAAAGTTTTATCAGAACTTAACTTTTACTTAAATTTAAAATCTAAAAACAAATTAATTATTTATTACCCGTTATGAAAAAATTAAGTGTATTATTTGGAGCAGTAATGATGTTTGTCTCTGTAGGGATGGCGAAAGCTCAGAAAATTGCTACTCTAGACTTAGTAAGCGTACTTAATGCAATGCCTGAAAAGAAAAAAGCAGATACAGATTTAAAAGCTTTCCTTGATGTAAAAGAAGCAGAAATAAAAAAGAAAACCGATGCTATGCAAACGAAATATGCTTTGTATACTAAGGAAGCTCCTACAAAAACTGAAGCTGAAAATAAAGCTAGACAAGAGGAAATGCAAAAGTTGCAGACTGAAGCTCAGCAAATGAGCGAAAGAGCGCAAAAAGATCTTGCTGAAAAAGAAAAATTGGCTTACGCTCCTATCGAACAAAAAGTGATGGATGCTGTAAACAAAGTTGCTAAAGCAAACAGCTATGAGTATATCATGGATGTAAACTCTTCAGGTCTTATTTACAAAGGTGGTCCTGATGCAACTCCAGCTGTAAAAAAAGAATTAGGTCTTCAGTAATTTTTTTGAAATTAACAAAGATTTATAAAAACTACCACTTCATTTAGAAGTGGTTTTTTTATTTTTGCGCTATGGAAAAAGAAGTCTCAACGACCGTAAAAGTAAGATTCAGTGATTGTGATCCGATTGGGCATTTAAATAATGTAAAGTATCTCGATTACATGTTCAATGCAAGAGAAGATCATGTAGAAACTTTTTATGGCTTCACGTACGAAGAATACACAAAAAAAACAGGTTGTACCTGGATTGCCATTCAAAACGAAATTGCTTATCTGAAAGAAGTAAAATACAATACCCAGGTTGTGATCAGCAGTAAAACGATCGAAATAGGAGACCGAATTTCTAAAGTGGAAATCCTTATGAAAAGCCTTGATGAAAAAACAATTCATGCAGTGCTTTGGGTTACGGTAATTTATTTTAATATTAAAACAAGACGTTCCGAGCTTCATCCGGAAGAGATCATGCAGACTTTCGGGAAATTTTATGTTGACCTTGAGCAGAAAGATTTCCAGTCGAGAGTAAAGTTTTTAAGATCACAAAATGCAAAAAATTCATAAAACCAATTCAATGAAAAAAATACTTGTAACAGGAAGCAACGGGCAATTAGGAAACTGCATCAGAAAAATTGCTCCCGATTTTGAAAAAAATTATGAATTCATTTTTACAGACTCACAATCTTTAGACATTACAGACGAAGATCAGATTAATGATTTTTTTTATGATAATAAACCGGACATCTGCATTAATGCTTCAGCTTATACCGCAGTAGACCTTGCTGAAAAAGAAAAAGAAAAAGCCTTTTCAGTAAATGCGGAAGGTGTGGAAAATCTTGCAAAAGCGTGTGCTGATTATAAAACCGTTTTCATCCACGTTTCCACAGATTATGTATTTGATGGCGAAACCAATTTAGATTATTCGGAAGATGATTTTACAAATCCTATCGGAGTTTACGGAGAATCTAAACTGAAAGGAGAAGAGCTGGCTTTAGAAAATAATCCTAAGACCATTATTTTAAGAACTTCTTGGTTGTATTCCGAATTCAACAAAAATTTTGTGAAAACAATGCTTACCCTGTTTTCGCAAAAAGAAGAGTTGGGAATCGTCGCCGATCAGTTTGGGCAGCCTACCAATGCCAATGATTTGGCAGAAGCCATTATGAGCATTATCGAAAACCCTCACAAAACTTTTGGTGTTTTCCATTTTTCAAACTATCCTGAAACGACATGGTTTGAGTTTGCTGAAAAAATTGCAGAGTTCGCCAAATCACCGGTAAAATTGAACGCGCTTACTACAGAACAGTATCCGACTCCGGCAAAAAGGCCGAAAAGAAGCACGATGTGTCTTGACAAAATTGAAAAAAAATACAAAATCGAGCCCAAACATTGGGAAAACAGCTTAGAAGATTGTGTTAATATACTTTCAAATTAAAATGAAAATTAAAAATATAGCCCTATTCATTTTCGTAATGGCATTCACATTCGTCAATGCACAAAATGTGTATTTATCTAAAGTTGAAAAAGTAAAAGAAAACATCGATAAATATTTTTATAAAATCGATCCCAAAAACTCAGCTGCAGAATATTTGGGTGAAATCGATGTGCAGGGATTTTCGAATGATGACGTTGCCGTATTCGCAAAAATTTATAAAAAGGCAAAAGAAATCGGGGCAAATGCTTTTTCGTATAAACCATTTGAGAGTGTAGACGAAAAAATTCAACCCTTTAATCCGGCAAATTACCGATTAGAACTTTACTTCGTTGCAAAAGACGAACTTTCTAAGCCATCAGATTTAATATACTTTTTTTCATCATCCTCAAAACCGCAGACCATAAGTATCAACAAAAAAGAGTATACTTTGCCGCCGCGCTCATTTACTGCGATAAAAGGCATTCCTGGAGAGATCTATACCGTTTCTACAAAAAAATTCTTAGGCTCTACCATTAAAATCTCTGTGAATGCAGAAGCTCCAGCGCAATATTTCCAGGTTTCTGCTGCCAAAATTAAGTCAAACACTTACGGCGAACCAGGAATCAATCTCAAATCAGGCGATATAGTTGGTCTTAACAGATCATTCGGCGATTTTCTCACAATGATCTACATAGAAAACAAATAAAATTCTATCCATACTCACTTTTACCTCTGAAAATCTCGGAGGTATTTTTATTTTAAAGTAAGTGTCTTCAACTCCCCAACTCTCCCATTCTCCAACTCTCATACTTTTTTTCGGGAGCTATTTCCGGCTTTCACTACTCGCTTTTTTGCGCCATACTTTTCCCTATAAGCAAAAAGAGCTCAGACATGCCGTTCAATCCGGGCTATTTCAGAATTGTTCATTTTATAAGTCGATATAATAAAAAGAAGATCTCGAAAAGTCACAGACTTGCTATCAGTTAATAGAATATTATAAAAATATGTCATTAAGCTCCGGAGGAGCGTAATCTTTGTAGCAAAATCAGCTGTGTTTTAAAATATAAGCTCCATCGGAGCGACACCTAAAACAGCAACAGCAACAAACCAAGTTCATTATTAAAAAACAGCCGGGAATAAATTCTATTCCTTAATTAAATAAAATAAGATGTAAAATGTAGCGCTCCTCCGGAGCGCCCCCTTTGTAGCAAATAAATGTTTTAAGCAATAATAAAAGCTCCATCGGAGCGACACTCAAAACATACTCAATATCCTCATTCCTCAAAAACTCAATTCCTCAAAAAGCTCAAAACACACTCACAGTCTCCACAATCCTCGATCCCTCAAGCGCTCCAACACTCCAACCTACACCTGTAACCCGCAACCTCCCACCTGCTACCAAAAAAACCTCCCACCAAATCAATA
>NZ_JBFRGA010000029.1:0-18211 GCF_052115105.1 Chryseobacterium sp. 2TAF14 | reverse complement strand
CTATAAAGCGGAGTGTATTTAATTAAAACAATCCCGTGATAAATGATCATTGCCAATAATAAGCCTTGCAGATACCAGAAATATTCTGTCTTTTGGATGATAAATCCTAAAGCAAAAGTGATGATTGTAAGACAGGTAATCTGGATTTTACCGAAATCAGGAAAGCGAAAAACCCAATGCGGGCTCGGAATTTTTGGCAATACGGTTAAAATCAACAATAAAGAACTTATAACAAAGTAGGTTTCCCACATATTTCTTAAAATGTATAAATAAAAATAAGTTTTTTTCTGGTAATTTCGTGCCAGTTTTAATTTAAATGGGGGGTAAGCCATATATTTTTTAATTTTAAAGTTTAAAACTTATCGTATGGGAAAAATTTTTATTGTTTTAATGCTTGTAAGTTCATTCTGTTTTGCACAGAAAACAGAGAAAGATGCTATAAAAGAAGGTGTAGAAAAGCTTTTTACGGGAATGAAAAATGCAGATACAGTCATGATAAAATCTGCTTTTGCTGACGATGCCATTTTGCAGACGATCACAAAAAATGAGGTTGTAAAAACAGAAAAGCTGCAAAACTTTTTATCTTCTTTTTCTAAATTATCAAAGAACGATGCAGACGAAAAGATCAGATTTGAAGCCATTCATATTGATGGAAATCTGGCAAGCGTTTTTACCCCGTACGAATTTTATTACAAAGGAAAATTTTCGCACTGCGGAGCCAATAGTTTTCAGATGGTAAAACAAAATAACGTCTGGAAAATTCAATATTTAATCGATACAAGAAGAACGAATTGCAATAAATAATCTAAAATGAAAATTCACCATATTGCCATCATCTGCTCAGATTACGAGGTTTCAAAAAAGTTTTATACCGAAATTTTAGGTTTAAATATCATCCGTGAAGTGTATCGGGAAGAAAGACAATCTTACAAGCTCGATTTAGCAATCGGAGAACATTACGTTATCGAATTATTTTCATTTCCAAATCCTCCTAAACGACCGTCAAGACCTGAATCCTGTGGTTTAAGACATCTTGCTTTTGCTGTAGAAAATGTAAGCGAAAAACGTGATGAATTAATTCAGAAAGGTTTAAACTGCGAAGAGATCCGCATTGACGAGTTTACCGGAAAAGAATTTTTCTTTACGCAAGATCCCGATGATTTACCGCTGGAATTTTATCAAATGTAAATTGAGATACTAGATACGAGACACTAGATATCAGATATCAGATATCAGATTTAAGACTTAACTGCTATTTGTAAGTCTGATATCTGGAATCTAGCGTCTAATTATCTATTATCAATGTGCATAACCCGTAAAGAAACTAATCGCCATAATCGCTAAAACAATTGAAGAAATAACTACATAAACGTAGTCTTTTTCTTTAAGGTAGCCGATTAATGCAAAAATAATTCTCATTAAAGGGGTGAAAATAAGCATCAAGATTCCCAATTGAATAATTGCCATTCCTTCGCCTTTGCAAAGGGTTTCCCAAAAATGGCTCCAGACTTTTTCTGAAGAGCTTCCCATGTCGAGAAGCTTGTATTTCTTTGGCATTACAAAACCTTCCATAAAAAGTTTTACGAAGCCAATCAGTGAAGTGATAACTGATAAAATAACGCCTAAACGTAGAAGGTTTCCTACCGAACGGTTCAGATCAACATCTGTGAAATTTTTTCTCATTTGAAGTTGCTGCTTACACCGTTATACATCATATAAACTGAAAGAATCGTAATCACAATAGCGAAAAACGTCTTCAGTTTTTTTGTTTTTGAAACCATTAAAGTCTTAGATCCTATAAAGCTTCCCACTACAACACCTACCAAAACAGGCGCCACAATCACGGGAATAATTTCTCCTCTCTGGAAATAGATTAATGAACTTGCAACGGCAGTTACCCCGATCATAAAATTACTGGTCGTGGTAGAAACTTTGAAAGGCAGTCGCATCATATTATCCATTGCCAAAACTTTCAAAGCACCGGAACCGATTCCTAAAAGTCCGGACATTGCTCCTGCAAACATCATCATGAAAAATCCCGGAACGGTATTTCTTGCAGCATAGTTTTTTACAACTCCTTTATCGGGAAAAGTACCATAAAGCTTGAGCTTTTCTTCAAGGCTGCCTTTAACTAAAGGTTCCTGATGATCAGGTTTTCCTTTAAGATTTAAAATAACGGTAAGCAAAAGAATACTGGCGAAAATAATTCCAATAGTATTAGGATTCAGCATTCCTGAAACCAATGCGCCTACAATTGCTCCTGAAGTTGTAGCAATCTCCAGAAACATCCCGATTCRCATATTGGTAAAGCCTTCTTTCACGAAAGCAACGGCTGCTCCTGAAGAAGTTCCGATCACTGAAATTAAAGAAGCCCCAATTGCATAATGCATAGGAACACCGAAACCAAGCGTTAATAGAGGGATAATGATAACTCCGCCTCCCAAACCGGTGAGTGAACCTAAAAGACCGGCCGAGATAGCGCCAAGAAAAAGAATAATAATCTCCGACATGCTACAAATATAAAACTATTGCGGTTTTCAGACAAACATTCATCCAAGATTATTTTTTGCCGTACTTTTGCAAAAATAAAATTAAAAATGAAGTTATTTTATATGATCCTTGGTGCAACACCGAAAGGCAGAAATATAGAACAACATGATGTTTTTTTTGGTATCGCAGAAAGTCTCAAAGATTTGGTTCCCGATATTAAAGATTTCTGGAAAGAAGCCGATGGAAAAATTCATCTCGACTGTTATCAGGAAGTGAAATTTGCTGATGGTTTTGAAGTGAAAATTGTAGAAAAAGGAGAAGAAGTTTCAGAAAATCAATTGTACTTCATCAATTTGGGTGGTTATAAAAAAGGATATTTTGAAGAGTTTCATGAACAGCATTTAATGGTTGGAACTTCAATGGCTGAAATCGTGAAAAAAGCAAAACAGACTGGGTTTTATAAAACAATGGGTTTTGAGGGAGCGGTAAGTCATATCGATGATAAACACGGGGTTGATATTGATGATATTTTTAACGTGAATGATATTCTTCCCGAAAAAATGAAAGAAAAATATTCAATTGTTTTGGTTAAATCTGATGCAGAAAACCAGGAGAATCTGATGGGATTGGGATATTTGAAAATTGATAAAATATAGAAACAGGTTTGTCATTCTGAATGTAGCAAAGCGAAATGAAGAATCTCAAATATTCACAATAGAGATTCCTCATGCGTCGGAATGACAAGTCGGATGTTTATATTTATTAAAGAAAAAATTAAATCTAAATAAAATTAAAATAAAAAATGAAAATAGGAATTTTAGGAGGCGGACAACTCGGAAGAATGCTCATTCAGGAAGCGCTGAAGTATGACGACGAATTTTACACTTTGGATCCGGCTTCAGATGCGCCTTGTCATAATATTTCACATTTTACCCAAGGAAATTTCAATGATTATGAAACGGTTTTGAATTTCGGAAAAGATAAAGATGTAGTAACAATAGAGATTGAGCATGTAAATGCAGATGCTTTGGCAGAGCTTGAAAATCAAGGGATAAAAGTGGTTCCGAATGCTCAGATTATTAAAACCATTCAGCAGAAAATTCTTCAGAAGCAGTTTTATAAAGCTCATGATATTCCAAGTCCGGATTTTGAAATTATGGATGGAAGTTCAGACGAAATAAAAATGCCACTTCCTTTTGTACAAAAAATGAATACAGGTGGCTACGACGGAAAAGGAGTTCAGGTGATCCGTACCAATGAAGACATGAAAAATCTTTGGATACAGGATTCCGTGCTTGAAAAATTAGTTGATATCGACAAAGAACTTTCGGTAATTGTTGCTAAAAACGAAAACGGAGAAACTCAGATTTTCCCTGTGACGGAAATGGTTGCCGATCCGAAGTTGAATTTGCTCGATTTTAATATCTGTCCGGTTTTTTTAAGTGAGGAAATTGAAGATCAAATCGATTCAATAACTGAGAAATTTTTAAATGCCGTTAATTCTCCGGGGCTTTTTGCGATTGAATTATTTTTAGATAAAGAAGGAAAAGTTTGGGTCAATGAAACCGCACCGAGACTTCACAATTCAGGACATCAAAGCCAGGAAGGAAATGCCAATTCGCAATTTGAACAGATGTATCGTGTGGTAAAAAATCTTCCTTTGGCAGATACCGATGCCGTTATTTACAGTGGAATGCTGAATCTGGTTGGAGCAGAAGGATTTTCAGGAAAAGTAATTTATGAAGGAATGGAAGATGTTTTAAAATTACCTGAAACCTACATTCATCTTTATGGAAAAACAGAAACCAAACCCGGAAGAAAAATGGGGCATATCAATGTTTTGGCAGAATCGAGAGAAGAATTGATGGAGAAATTGATACAGGTAAAAACGATGATAAGAGTCATTGCTTAATACTTTTAAATATAATTGAAAAGACTGCTTTCGGGCAGTCTTTTTTTATTTAATTTTCGGTTGATCGATCGTCCATTTTTTATCTGTGGAATTCCACAATAAATAAGGGCCGCCCAAACCATCATCATAAATCAATTCGTAATTTCCGTTTTCATCTTTATTGTAAACAGGTTTTTTAGGATCATCTTTTTGCAATCCCAATTGCTCTAAAGTCTGCCAATCATTAACTTCAGGAAGTTTGTAACTTTTTTTGCGGTAGTTCTCAATGTTTTCAATGATTTCGTTTCCCGATTTTATATCAGATTTTCTGGTGATTTCTATCGGAAGATTCCAGTAAATCGTGAATGATATCATTATTAAAAGAATTACAGATATGGAGATGATGAGTGTTTTTTTCATTTATTTAATGTCTTTTGATTTTACAAGACTGTCCTTTTTGTAATTATAAATCATATAGCTGTCTAATGCAGGAGAATAAACAGAAAACTCTTCAAGTTTAGTAAACGGAGAATATAATTTAAAAGTGCAAATGTCTGTTGCCGAAATAAAAGGATTTGTTTTTAAATGACTGTGAGTAGACATGGTTACTGTGCCTCCTTCCGGCATTGAAGTCATTGCCGGTATTAATCTTGAATGAAATTTTTTATTTGATATAATGTTTCCTTCTTTATCTGAAATGAATAAATAATCATTGCCAAAAGGAATTATATTAGCTTCTGAAGCTCCTGTAATCAGGTAGTTTTTGTAATTTCCTTCAAACGGAATTGTGATTATATTCAGACTAAAACCATTAGGAACACCAACTTCGTATTTTGGATCCGATAATTGTGAAATTACTTTTGAGCGGATGTTTTTCAAATTATTTTCATTAAAATTAAGATTTCTTTGTACAAGATTTTCTTTGACAGGTTTTTTAGAATTGTTTTGAAAAGAATATTCTGCAATAACTAAATTTTGATCTTTACTTAAAATGACTGTTTTTACAGTGTCATTACTTTTATAGGTAAGGTATCCGCCAAAATTTTCATTTATTTTTTTATTTTCTCTTGCCAGATCTGTAGATTGCCATGAAGAATTTTCTAATGAAAAAAGTAGATTACCTTCAGCTTTTATAGAATCTAATTTTTTCTTGATTTCTGCATCTGTAAATTTTATATTTTGTGCCAGAAAAAATGATGATACTAAAATAAAAATCAGGGAAATAGTTTGTTTCATAAATTTAGAATTGTGTGTTTATGCAAGTGAATTTAGTAAAATATTGTAATGAATTTAAGATTCTTCTTCAATCTTTTTCCTTTTAAAAAGTTCTTTGTTATAATTAATAATAAAAACTCCAACGATGATCAATACCGCAGCAATGATAAATTTAGCCGAAATTTTTTCATCTAAAATCAGCCAGCTTAAGAAAATCGAAATAATCGTATTCACATAAGCCAAAATTGACACCTGCACTGGAGAAACTCTTGTGAGCGCATAATGAAATGCGAAAAACGCCGCCACAGAACCAAAAATGGCAAGATAAAGCATCGCCGAAATACTTTTTACGCTCCAGTTTTCAAAATTGTAAGATTCTGAGAAGAGAAATGCAAAGCAAAGCTGTATTATTCCTGCAAAAATAAACTGGTAAAAAAGATTCAGCGAAATATTTCTGCTTTGTATATTGAGTTTTTTAGTAAAAATCGTTCCTGAAGCCCAACCTCCGATTGCAATAAAAAGAAAAATAATTCCCATTCGGTAAGATGGATTTGCCATGTCGGCTAAACCATCCCAAAAAATAAAAAGTATCCCGCTGAAACACAACAAGACGCCGAAAAACGCTCTCAAACTGAATTTCTGCAATCCAATTGCAACGCTTCCAAGAAAAACGACAATAGGAGAACACGCACTGATCAACGATGTTAAGCTGCTCGTTACTTCCTCTTCGGCAACGGTAGTCATTCCGTTTGCGACGATCAGCATTAATGTAGAAAATATGAGTTGATAGCTAAGATTTTTCCAGCCAATCCATTTAAATTCTTTTTTATATAAAAGGATGACCATCATAATCATCGCTGCCAAAAACTGACGAATCCCTGCAACAAACCATGCCGGAATAGATTCTACCGCAACACGAATGGCTAAAAATGTAGTTCCCCAAACAATGGCAACAGTAAAAATGGCTAAAGTAAGTTTGTAATTTTTCAAAGTACAGAGAAATGGTGCTGCAAAGATAAGGTTTTCTTGGTGTGAATGGTCAAATTTGCTTCGCAAGTCAATTGTGAATCTTTTGATATTAAAATTAAATTTTGAATTATTAAAATTCACAACGAAGAAAATTGACCATTTACAATTCACTTTTAAAATGATTATCTTTGAAGTCTAATAAATTGAAAAAATGGTAGGAATTATCATGGGAAGTCAGAGCGACTTACCGATTATGGAATTGGCAGCAAATTTTTTGAAATCTTTGGATATTCCGTATGAATTAACCGTCGTTTCTGCACACAGAACACCGGAAAGAATGTTCGATTACGCTAAAACAGCACAAGAAAGAGGTTTGAAAGTAATTGTGGCAGGAGCAGGAGGAGCCGCACATCTTCCGGGAATGGTGGCAAGCTGCACGACTTTACCGGTAATCGGTGTTCCTATTTTATCGAGCAACTCTATTGACGGTTGGGATTCTGTTTTGTCGATCTTACAAATGCCGGGCGGAATTCCTGTGGCAACAGTCGCATTGAACGGAGCATTAAATGCCGGAATTTTAGCTGCAAAAATATTAGGAAGCGGGAACGAGGAAATTGCAGAAAAGCTGCAGGTTTATCAGGATACTTTAAAAGATAAGGTTTTAGGAACTGTGGATGATATTAAAACCAAGCATCCTAATCGATATGATGATATTTATTAATTATTAATTATTAATTATTAATTGTGAATTGTGAATTGTGAATTTTTTTCTGTGAAATTTATTAATTCTTTTATATAAAAATATAGCCTCACGTTTTTGTGAGGCTTATTTTATTTTTTAGTAAACTTGAAAGACTGCGTTTTTTCTTTTGTAGCGATTTGTAAAATATAATTTCCTGAAGTGAGGCTTTTAATATTAATAAAATCTTTAGTAAGAGAATCTTTCATTATAATTCTTCCGCTGAAGTCTGTTATAGTATAGCTTTTTACATCTTTAAAATGATTTAAATAAATAAAATCTGATGCAGGATTAGGATAAATATAGATACTGTTTTTTAAATTACTTTCACTCACTGCAAGCTTTTCGCATTCACCCGCAACATCTCCGGTGAAAAGCCAGCCTTTATTAATAAGGATATTTCTTTTGTTGATAATATTTATGGAATATGTAAGGTTGTTAACCGGGCCTAAATTGATATTATTTGCCGTGTTAGGATTATCTGCCCATCCTGAAATAGTATCACTGTAGTTTGCGCAATCTATTGCGGTTTGGGTAATTGCCAGCAAAGCGGTCGTAAGAGCGGGAAGATTCCAGCTTGCCAAGGATTGGTTAAAAGCAGTTGCTCCCTGCAGAAAAATATTCATATCAGTTAAGTTGCTTGTATCCCAATTATCAAGCGGTTGGTTAAAAGATGTACAGTTATGGAACATATGAGATACATTGGTAACATTTGAAGTATCCCAGCTGTTCAGCGGTTGATTGAAATTAGGAATCAAATGAAACATAAGAGACATGTCGGTAACATTTGAGGTATTCCAGTTATCGAGAGGCTGATTGAAAGTATTACAGCCAGCAAACACAGAGTTCATGGTAGTAACATTTGATGTATTCCAGGAATTCAGGTTTTGATTAAAAATTTTTCTGTTCTCAAATAATGAATTAAAATTTGTTGCTGCTGATGTATTCCAGTTTCCAATGGGAGGATTAAATGTTTCTGTAAACTGATGGATATTTGTATGTGCAAACATAAAGCTGAAATCTTTTACAAAAGATGTATCCCAGTTTGCCATGGAAGAGTTTCCTGAAAAATTGCTGGTGTTAAAAAACATGTGTGAAGTATTTGCAACATTAGATAAGTCAGGTGAATCTGTAGCGATTAACTGTAAGTTTTGACAATGGGAAAATGCACTAAACATTGAAGACCATTGTATATTGCCCCACTGCGATATAGCAAGAATTTTGTCTGAATTACCAAAATGAGACCAGATTTTGGCTCCGGTTTGATCTAAGATGAAAGAGGCAAATTGTATTTTATTAAAAACACCGTTTCCATTGCTTACTTTTAAACGATAAGTCGCCTGATTCGGACTAGGATTCAAGGGAGTTCCAAAATCGATCAGGATTTGACCAGCTGATGATACATTCGTTAAAGTAGCATTGTGCTGAGGAAAATTTATTTCTTCCCATTGAATGGTATAGTTTGCACCCGCCCCGGGAAACCAGATCTGGTTTGAAGATGAAACGGAAGGAGCCGTTACATTGGTAATAATTGATGGGTTTATGCCGCTTGGTTTCCAGATGGTAATAAATTCTGTCTGGGATTTTGCAAGTTGTGAAAAAATGAATATAAACAAGAATGTAAATCTGCAAATCATATCAATATTTTGTGAAATAAAGATATGTAAAAATAAAAAACTCACCAAATCTGGTGAGTATAAATTATCTTATTCCTGAGTCATATTGTCTCTTGTATTTTTCTGAACGGCGATTGCACCAAATAGAGCCAGTAAAAAAGCAAAACCGTAAAACCCTTTTTCACTTGGAAGAATGGTGGCATTCCAAAGACCGATTATCAGTAATATGATAGAAGATAAGGTGGCAAACCAGCATATTCCGTAATAAATATCGGTCACTTTAATATTTTCTAAACGGTCACGAACTGCTTTTTGTAAAGAAACCACGGCAAACAAACCATAGAGTAGGATGGTGAAGTAATATCCTTTTTCGTTAAGCTGCATTTCTGCTCTAGCAAGCCCTACAATAAATCCGATCATTCCTGCACCAAGTGCAATCCACGATGCCGCTACGAATGCATTTGAAACTCCTTGTTTTTTCATTAATTGTTATTTTTTGTTTATTATTAATTCAAATATATTGTTTTTTTGAATATCAGTTAGATTTATTTCCAATAAGGTTGAAATTTTTAATCAATGTATCTGATGAAGATGGTTTAATGAAAAACTTTGTAAGATTTTGAACTTTGACAAAGTAAAAACGCTCCGAAAAATTCGAAGCGTTTTATATTTTATAATTGGCAAAGATTACTCACTACCAATTACACATTACTTATAATTAATATCTGTAATATTCAGGCTTGAAAGGACCTTTCACGTCTACACCAATGTATTCAGCTTGTTCAGGAGAAAGAGTTTCCAATTCTACGCTTAATTTTTTAAGGTGAAGAGCTGCTACTTTTTCATCCAAATGTTTAGGTAACATATATACTTCGTTTCCGTAAGCTTCAGAATTGTTCCAAAGTTCGATCTGAGCCAAAGTCTGGTTAGAGAAAGAGTTAGACATTACAAAAGACGGGTGACCTGTAGCGCAACCAAGGTTTACCAAACGACCTTCAGCAAGAATAATTACTTCTTTACCTTCGATAGTATAGATGTCAACCTGAGGTTTCACTTCAGATTTTGTAGAACCATAGTTTTCGTTTAACCAAGCCATATCGATTTCGTTATCGAAGTGACCGATGTTACAAACGATTGCTTTATCTTTCATTTTAAGGAAATGCTCTCCTCTTACGATGTTGAAGTTACCAGTTGTAGTGATGATAATATCTGCATTATCAACAACCGTATCTAATCTTTTTACTTCATAACCGTCCATTGCAGCCTGTAAAGCACAGATCGGGTCGATTTCAGTTACAGTAACGATAGAACCTGCTCCTCTGAATGATGCAGCAGTACCTTTACCTACGTCTCCGTATCCGCAAACAACCACTCTTTTTCCTGCCAACATTACGTCTGTCGCTCTTCTTACAGCATCTACTGCAGATTCTTTACATCCGTATTTGTTGTCGAATTTAGATTTGGTAACCGAATCGTTTACGTTGATTGCAGGCATTACCAAAGTTCCGTTCTTCATTCTTTCGTATAGTCTGTGAACTCCGGTTGTAGTTTCTTCAGAAAGTCCTTTGATATCTTTTGTGAATTCTGGGTATTTATCAAAAACCATGTTTGTTAAATCTCCGCCGTCGTCAAGAATCATGTTTAATGGTTTTCTGTCTTCACCGAAGAACAAAGTCTGCTCAATACACCAGTCGAATTCTTCCTCGTTAAGACCTTTCCAAGCATAAACAGGAATTCCCGCAGCAGCAATTGCAGCAGCTGCGTGGTCTTGTGTAGAAAAAATATTACAAGAAGACCAGGTAACTTCAGCTCCAAGCGCAACCAAAGTTTCGATCAAAACTGCAGTCTGGATCGTCATGTGAAGGCATCCTGCGATTCTTGCTCCTTTCAATGGTTGAGAAGGACCATACTCTTCACGGATTGCCATCAAACCAGGCATTTCAGCTTCTGCAAGGGTAATTTCTTTTCTTCCCCATTCTGCTAAAGAAATGTCCTTAACTTTATAAGGAACGTATTGTGTTGTTGTACTCATATCTAATGAATAATTTAATTTCTAATTATTGAAATGCAAAATTACAACATATAATTTAGATATAAAAACACTCTGTAAACTTCCCCTTTATGAGATATTACAGTGCTAAATTTATTTATTTTAAATCTAAATAATGTATTTTTGTATAAAATAAATCTCTATTATGAATCATACACACGCTCAGGAAGAAACTCAAAGACAGGCAAAACCTCTTACTCCGAAAGTAAAAGAACTGGTTGAAAGATCCAAAAGCATTATTTTGGCAACGGTAGATGCAGAAGGAACGCCTAACTCGAGTTATGCACCATTTGTACAGGTAGAAAATACGTTTTATATTTTGGTGTCTTTCATGGCAAAACATACGAAGAATCTTGCAGACGGAAGAAAAACTTCCATCATGTTCATCGAAGATGAGTCTGCTACAAAACAAATCTACGCAAGAGAAAGATTAACGATTGAAGCGTCTACTTCTCAGGTTGAAAGAGATTCTGAAACCTGGAATACAGTTGTTTCTCAGCTAAAAGAAACTCACGGCAAAGTGGTTGATGTAATTTCTGAAATGAAAGATTTCATTTTAATCGGTCTTCATCCGACAAAAGGTTCCTACGTAAACGGTTTTGGGAGTGCTTATTTTGTGAATGAAAACCTTGAAATTCTTGAGCATAGAAACGATCAGAATCACCAGTCTAAATAAGCGGATTTTGGAAGCTGGATGCAGGGTGTTTTACTACTAACTGCTTTAGCTTTTTAATAATATTGAAATTCACTTTTATCTTAAGATTTAAGTGGATTTTTTTTGTGCATGAAATTTTTTATCGCAAAGATTTGTAAGTTTATTTTAAATTTTAAGGGAGCAAAGTTTAATCAACAAAGTTGATTTGATAAAGCGAACGTCTATGCGAAAACTTTATCAGCGACTTGTCGCAACTTTTGCTCACTTTAAATATTAAAAATAGAATCTTTGCGTTAAAAAAAACAGTCAGTAGGAAAACCATTATCCTAAAACTTCCATCATCCAACCAAAAAATCCTTAATTTTACCTAATAATTTAAACCATGCCTCTTTACCGAGATTTTTCTGATGATACCGCAACCATTCTTGTCTGGAAATACGACGAGAACGAAGAATTGAATATTGACGAACTTTTAGAGCCCGAAAATGCCGAAAAAGTAAAAGATTATCATCCGAAAAAATTATTGGAGGTTCTGATGGTAAGAAAACTTCTGAAAAGTTTAAAACCCAATTCAAAAATTCTTTACAAAGAAAGAGAGCCTTTTTTATTTCCGAAAGATGCCGAAATTTCGATCACGCATTCTTTTCCTTTTGCGGCGATTGCGATCTCAAAAAATAAAATCGGGATCGATATTGAAAAATTTAATCCTAAAATTTTAAGGGTTATCGATAAATTTACTTATGAAAATGAACGTGGATTTATTCCTTTTGATACGGAAGTTATTTTCTATACAATTATCTGGAGTGTGAAGGAAAGTATGTACAAAATTCATCATTCCAAACACTGGTCGTTGAAAAAACATTATGAAGTAAGGCCTTTTGAATTGAAACATCTTCATCATATCAAATGCCGAGTTCATGATGATAAAATTTCAGATGAGCTTAAAGCAAGAGTAGAATTTTTCGACGAATATTGCTTTACGATTGTGGAAGAGTAGTATTTTCTTCGTTTTTGTACTTTTCAATTACTTTTCGCTGTTCTTTGGCAACATCATAGATAAGTTCCAGAACATCGTGAATGTTTTTCAGCTCTGTTAAATGAGAGATTTTGTTTGGATCTCTTGTATCGAAATGTTCGTTTTCCAAAAGTTCTTTTTTTCTTTTATGAATCATGTTTTCAATTGAAGAATCTTCGGGTTCAAGACGGCTGTCCATTCTTAAAGTTTCCGGTATTTTTTCACCATTCAAAATTGCTGAAACCTGATTCATCTCAGATTCTATTTTTTTGCTCCAGCTTTCAGAATCAATTTCAGGATATTCGTGGTTGCTCTTTGCGTATTGAGATAATGAAGCGGTGTAGGCGGTTATCAGATGTGAGGTCGCCACAAACTGATGTACCACTTCCAGTTTTTTCTGCTGATTTTTGGGATCAGAAATCATTCTCTGGAAATTATCCGAAAGATTAGCCAAAGAAATGATGGCATTTTTTCGTTTTACTTTATAATCTTCTACATTAAAATTTTCATTCAGAAATTTAGACATTACACTATGAAAATACGTGAGATTTGACTCTGCAGATTTTTTCATTAAATCTAAATTCTGTGTATGTTCCCAAACCGGAAGCACAATATATGAAACCAGAAATGCAATAATTCCGGCGATAAAAGTGTCTACAATCCGGTCTTTAAAAATAACATTTACATTTCCGGGGTTTAAGAAATTAAAACTCATAAAAACGTAGATCGTCATAAATAAAACTGCCCAGAAATATCTTCCTTTCAATAAACTGAAACATAAAATCATGCTTATCAAAAGTATTGCAAAAAGTATTGCATTTACATGAATAAAATGCAGCAAAACATAGGCAATGACCGCACCTGCAACTGTACCGCAAAAACGCAGGAAATTTCTTTGTTTTGTAATAGAGTAGGCTGGTTTTAAAATAGCGGTGATGGTAATCAAGATCCAATAAGTGTGGCCGATTTCTACAAAAGGAAGTAAAGAAACAACGTATCCCAACAACAACGCAATGGTGATTCTTATCGCATGTCTGAAATGGGATGAGGTAAGAGAAATATTGCTTTTTAAAACTTTAAAATTAATTTTCTCTTCTTTAGGCATAAATTTCTTTAAATCTAAACCTGTGGAAAGACTTTTTGCCAGCTTTACATTCTGCGAAAAAACTTTATAGATCTCATTGATCTCTTTGGTGATTTCATTGATGCGCATCATTATTTGACGCAAGATCATGAAATTTTCAAGGTTTTCGGGAGTCATTTCTTTATTTCTTAATTCGAAATAATGTACATTGAGCTCGTGAAACTGTACTTCAAGATTGAAATTAGGTCTTGCTCTCGTGCTGCTTTGCAATGAGATCCCGATATTGGCAATTTCTTCGGAAAGAATATTTAAATAATCATGGATTTTTACTAAAATTTCGGTGTCTTCAAAACTTTCCTGAAGCTTTTTATAATCGCTTTCAGAGGTCATCAGTTTTTCGTGAAGATCCATAGAATTCAGGAACATCAACATCAATAATCTGCTTATTGTTGTAGATTCATTCACGAGGGTTCTTGTTTTAAAAACTGTTTCGCGGGTTTCTTCCTGAAGGTTTTTAATTTCGATCTGCTTTGTAATGACCTGTAAGCTCAGCTTGTCGAAATCAGGATTTTTCTGGTAATAATTTGCTTTAATTTTAAGAAATTCTGCAAGCTGCAGATAATTTTCACCGATCATCTGACTTGCCAGTTTATACGGCTGAATTGTAGTAACGATAAGGAAGATCAAAAGAAACCAGATGCATCCTGCTGTAAAAATAAGTAAGCTTTTCAGAACATTGGCTCCGGTTAAATGACCGTCAATAAAAATCGCCAAAACAACCAATGCTAAAGATCCTACAGCTGCCAATCTTTGCCCGTAAACACCGATCAACGAAAAAAACATTCCGAAAACAATGATTTCTAAAAGTACAAGCGGAATAATTCCTTTCACCAGGCTTGCAATTAATGCAACCACTACAAAGCAGAAAATGGCAAAAGTTAAAGAATTTCTGCGTCTGATAAATGGTCCCGGCTGATCTGTTAATGCTACAAAGCTGGTTCCCAAAGGAAAAAGAAAGTATTCTTTGAGCAAACCAAAATAGGAGAGAACTAAACACGGGATCACCGTTGCCAATGTAATTCTAATGGAAGAATAAACATATTGGCTGGTTACGATTTTTTTGAGTTCCGAAGAATAGTTCATACTACAAAAATAAGAGTTAAATGTGAATTTTCAGTTTTACTGGGTAATTGAATTGTGAATTTTTATTTAAATATTTTATTAAAACATACCTAGAATGATACCAAATTACTGAAACAAAAAAAGCCTCACAAAATGAGACTTTTCAAAACTTTTATATTATGTTTTTTAATAATCCACATTTGAAGTTTCATCACCGATGTTCCAAGTTAAACCGAAACGGATGGTGTTATCTAATGCAGTATTAATTTTAGACATATTAATTAAATAAGATACGTCAAGACCGAAAGAACGGTATTTTAAACCAATACCTGCAGTAGCAAACTGTCTTGCTCCCTGCTCTTCGCTTTCGTGGAAATAACCTCCTCTTACCGCAAATGCATTGTCATAAGAATATTCTAATGCACCGCTATACATAATAGAGTTGGTATTTTTGAAAGATTTTCCGATACCTGCCATTACACCAACGTTAGGAACCTGATAAATAGGCTGTCTTGTATTTGGATCTGTACCTACAAATTCTGATCCCGGAACCAAGATTTTAGATCCTTCTACAGAAAGACCCACTCTGTTCATATCATCAAGATACATATCGTAACCTACACCGATTCTAGCCATTGTAGGAAGGTAAGATCTTGAAGCTTCGTCGCCTGTATAATCTAATTTCGGACCTAAATTGGAAATTACTGCACCCGCATTTACTTTTCCGTCGTAACCTCCTATACTTGAAAATCTAGGTGAAGTATAGTAAGCTGAAACGTCTACTGCAAAAGTGTTGGCAGGCTTCAGTGTAGTATCTGTGTTGAATCCTCCGGATAAATCTGAACGAATGAATCTACCTGTAACCGCCATTGAGTAAGAATCTGAAAGTTTCAGACCATAGGCAACGTCGATAGACATTTCGTTTGGTTTTGAAACCCCGTTAGAAGTTACGGTATTGTCTACACCAAGCTCAGTAAGTTCTACTTCTCCCATATTAAAATAATAGATACTTGCGGAAATAGTTGATCTTTCTTCCTGCCCTAAAAATTTATGGAAAGCACCGTACAATAAAAATACGTCGTTGGTTAATTTCCCCATATATGGAGTGTAGTTCAAACCTACAGAAGAACTTGTTCTGCTAAAAGGATATTTTGCAGCATTCCAGAATTGCGAAAATGCATCAGGTGAAGTTACCACACCCTGATCTCCCATACCTCCTGATCTTGCATCTGGTGCGATTCTAAGGAATGGAGCTCCGGTTAATACAGGTCTTACCTGACTCAAATCTTGCGCATAGCTTAAAAACCCAGCGCTCAAACCAATCCCTAAAAGCAGTTTAGTAGTTAAATTCATATGTTGTCTTTTATATATTATCAGTTTTTTATTGATATTGTTGATTAATTATTTATTTACTTCAAAAGTACCATTTTTTCTACAGCTGTAGCACTTCCTTTGCATTTTTCTTGATTTTGACTTTTTGCAAATATCTTAAAAATATACGTACCTTTTGCTACTGTGTCACCAAAATCGTCTTTTCCGTCCCATTCAATTGCCTGACGTGGTGTTCTAAAGCCCTGCAGAAAGGGTTCTGCCACCACAACATTTGTTAAAGTTCTTACCAGTTTTCCTGTAATTGTATAGATTTGAACATTTACATCTAAAATATCATCACAATTATGCTCAAACTGTACATAGGTTTTGTTGGTAAAAGGATTTGGCCAGTTTAATGGTCTGTTGATCACCAAATGTTGATCACTTTCATCTTTAACTTCAAAGTTTAACGTTTCAGTTGTCGAATTATTGTTGATGTCCCAAACTTTAAATGTTAATTGATGTTGACCTATCGCCAGATTTCTGAAAGGGTAGGTTACATTTCCTTTCTGATAGTCTGCCAAAGCAGGATTGATACATCCGTTTCCTTCACCTGAAGAAAAGAAATCATTTAAAACAATGGTGTTGATAATTTGACCGTCTAAATATACTGTAATATCGTGACCCACACCAGAACCTGTAGAATTTATTCCTGTATCGTCATTCAAACACGCAAGAAGCATAGGATTCTGATTTGTGATCCCTCCATTTGCAAAATTAGTGTTATTCATATACAGTTTTATTTTCGGAGGCTCGTTATCATTAATTCCGTTAGGATTAATGTCTCCTACTTGTACAGACTGGTTATTGAATACATCAATCGATTTGTTGTCTGCATATCCTAAGATTCTGCCTTCTCCTACGGTATAATTAATATCTTTAGGTACATAAAATTCTACCGTAAATACTCCGTTTACTGCAGTTCCTGAAGCTTTTACAATAGGACTTCCTTCTTCTTTGTAATTTAAAACAGGAGTCATCCCACCATCATTATTTAAGGTAGTTTTATTTAATTTTTTATCAAAAATATTGATAACGACTCTACCGTTGAAGCTGGTATCTACAACACCACTTGCATTATTGATATGACCTGTAACTTTTACAAAATCTAAACCTCTTATCAAACCAGGAACAGGAGTTTCGATCTGATCGATTGCTAAACGTCTTAGTGGTCTTGTGAGTTTCATTGCAGGATCACCAAGAAAATTTACGCGTAAATGATCGGCACTGTTACCGTATTGTTTTTTAGCTTCAAGATGAGAGATTCCAAGACTGAGGAAATCATCATTTACCAGATTAAAAATATTTTGTGTGAATGCATTGGTGAACGCTCTTCCGTATGCCACACTTACGGCGCGACTGGAAGTAATCATCGTAGCGGGACCACCTTGTTTTAGTTTTATAAACTGTTCTCCTGCAGAGAAAGTTGAAGGCTCATCCCAAAGTGTAAATTCGCAGGTAATGGTTGATACAAAGGGAAAACGGCTGTAAACATTCGTGAAATTATTAGAATTCTGAATTTCAGTTGTTGTTAAAACTCTTTCCTGAGCCCATCCGTTGATACCACCATGCCCAAAATAAAACAGATATAGACTGTTACCTATGTCGTTAGARATTGCCTGGTTTACTTGCGGAAATCTTTGTCCTCCTGCACTACTTTCTGCCTGAAAAGAATCCAGGTAAAGTTTTCTTACATTATATTCTTTTAGGTTTGTATTGTTTTGTTCAAATATATTTACGAGTGCCTTGTTCATTACATCATGAAAAGGACCTCCGCCTTCCAAATCATCATCGACTATAAAATCCAGTTTCATTTTCCATTCTCCGAAAGGATTAGATTGTCCTGATAATGAATTGTAATAAGCCATTGTTTTATCAATCATATTTGCAGCTTCAGTAGGATTGGCTGCAGGAATTCTTCCAATCGTAAGCCATTGTTTTATCAATCATATTTGCAGCTTCAGTAGGATTGGCTGCAGGAATTCTTCCAATCG
>NZ_JBFRGA010000028.1:0-44640 GCF_052115105.1 Chryseobacterium sp. 2TAF14 | reverse complement strand
GGTTTTAATAAGCGTTAAAACTGAGTACAAAACGCCTAAAATACCAAGATTTAGACCCACATTTTCGTTATAAAACAAAACGACGAATGCGATGGTGCTTAAAAATATATAGTGATGTGTTTTCATGAGGTTGAGGTTAAGCTTGAGATTAAGTTTGAGGTTGAGATTAATAGAAAACGGGTGTTTCTTTTTGTCTGAAAAATTCCTGAATGTTTTCAAAATTCTGCCACAATAAAGATTCAAAATCGATGTGGTGAAACGCTCTCATATTTTTCCCTTTCTGATAAGCATTGCGATACATTTTATGGTATTCCGGGAGAATAATACTTCCTAAAACAATGGCTGCCAAAAGATGGGCATTAAGTTTTCCGTTCCCGAGAAGCAGGAACTGCATTGCGATTTCGTCTTCGAAATTGGTTCCGCAACCGGTCAGCAAATGATGCACATCGTGGTTTTCCATTTTTGGAATCATCGTAAAGCCATGTTTTTTATAAAACTCGCCAAGCTTTCTGCCTAAAGAATCTTTATGAAACTCAAGCAATTGCTTTTCATTAAACTGCCATTGCCTTTTTTTCTTTTTAAAATATTTCCTGTACAATTTTTGTGTTTTGTCGTAAACAAAAAGAAGGAACTGAACGCGTGTTTTTTTCATTGTTAATGTATTAATAAAATTCTAAAAAGTATGATAAAAGAAGCCAAGCTGGAGCTAAAAATGGCAATGAAACGGAAAACCAAAAGCCAATATTGAATAAATTTTCCCGATACTCGATTGTGTTTTCTTTGTTATGATTAAGATCTTTTGTAACGCCTAAATGATAAAATAAATTAGCAAAAACAATCATTATTAAATAACCTATTCCTTGAAAGGCAATTGTAAATAATGTAATTTCAAAATCTTCATCATAAGGCATTATAAAATTTACTCCAACAATTATATAAAGAATAAATGCAACGAATCCAGAAATAAACAATCCATAATTATAAAGCTTTCTTTTTTCACTCCACCAATCTTTGATTTGAGATTTTGTAAAGTTTGAATTATCTTTCATGATAATAGTATTAAAATGATTATATAGAAAAAAGACAGAATTGGAAAATTGAAAAACAGAAGAAATGCTGACTTTTTAAACTCAATTCTATTTTCTGGAAAAACGTAATATAAAACGAAGAGAAAAACTATTGAAAAAAGATTGATAATCAGATTAAATGCAGTCAAAAACAGTAAACTATAAGCAAGTTCATCATTCGTTTCAAACATTTTTAATAAAATGATTACAATTCCAATCAACCAGCTAGAGTAGAAATAAATAAATGCAACATTGTTTATTTTAAACTTTTTCATCTCGTACAAGTTTAAAAACCGTTATTTCCGGGCGCACCATAAAACGCACCTGATAAGAATGTCCTAAAGCCCGATTGATATAAAGCATTCTTCCGTCTTTCAAATCAATTTCTCCGGAAACATATTTTCGGTTTTCTACCGGAAGAACAGGAGTGATCACACCGGGAATTCTGCATTGTCCGCCGTGAGTATGACCGCTTAAAATCCATCCCTGATAACCATTCCAGACATCTTTGTCGCAAACATCGGGGTTATGACAAAGCACAAGATTTGCTTTTTCGGGATCGTAATCTTTCATTACCTTCATAGGATCAAAATTGGGCGACCACAAATCATCAAAACCGATAATGTTTAAGCCATAAGATTCCGTTTGCTGATTTTTAAGCATCGTAACACCACTGTTTTGCAGAATGCGATAAATTTCTTCCGAAGAACCTAAGTCTTTCCAGCTTTTTCCGTAATCGTGGTTTCCGAGAATCCCGAAAGTTCCCAGTTTTCCGTAAACAGCTTTTGACATTACTTTTTCTAAATTTTTATGGTCTTCAGGAGTTCCGTGGTTAACGTAATCGCCTGTGTAAACCACAAAATCAGGATTGAAATCTTGTGCTTTTCCGAAAGATTCAATCAAAAAATTCCAGTCGAATCTGTTTCCGACATGCAAATCTGAAATCTGCATCAAAATCTTTCCCTCTAATTCTTCAGGTAAATTTTTGATTGGAAGTTTGCGCTCTACAAACTCTACCCAAAACGGTTCGATCTGCCACGAATAAAGAAAAGGTAAAGCTCCGGCTGCAGAAAGTTGCATAAGTCTTTTCAGAAATTTTTTTCTAGTCATTATTGTATGCTTTTAAATAATTTTGCTCTTGCGGATTTAAAAGATTACGCTGATTTCTGATTGCAATCATCAAAATCAGATTATCACCGTGAAAATCATTCAAACTGAATTTTAAAATATTAGATTAGCTTCCCGCAAAAGGCGTCCCGAAAAGACCTACAGCAAGCTCTACCCAGGTAAGGATCAATACAAATAAAACCACGACGCAGAGAAGGATTTTATAGGTTTTGTTTTTCACAATCCTGCGGACCAAATCGATAATAAGAGCAGTGCCGAATAAAAGTATTCCTGCAATAAGAAAGTCTGAGGAAGACCAATTGAATTCTTTTGAGAATAAATTTCCGAGTACCGCAAACCCTAGTAATAGTATTGGTACAGAATAAATCATTGCTGTTTTTTGTTTTTGTGTCATCATAATAATTTAATTTTATTTATTAAAAGTACTTTGTGTTTCAAAGTTTATTTTCAAAAAAATATAGACTTTATCTGCCTATTAATTTTTCTAATGCATCTAAATGTTCGGTAAACGCTGTTCTTCCTGATTGCGTTACACGGTATGAAGTCTTTGGTTTTTTACCTACAAACTCTTTTTTAACTTCAATATAATTGGCTTTTTCCAAAGCATTGCTATGACTTGCCATATTCCCGTCTGTGATTTCAAGAAGGTTTTTCATTTCAGAAAAATCAACCCAGTCGTTGACCATAAGAACAGACATAATGCCCAATCTTACACGGCTTTCGAATTCTTTGTTGAGTTGACTGATGTTAATCATTACTTATAGTATCTTAATTAAAAAAGTTTTTTAGTTTTTTAGTTTTTTAGTTTTTTATAATTCTTATTTCTTTTGATGAAAGTTTTTTATTGTTTTAATATAACCTCCTAATAGTTTTGAAATTTCTTTACTGTGTTGATACGCATTTTCAAAAACTGTGTCATTTATATAACACAAATCTTTCGCCAGGATCAGATAATAATTTACTTCCTGCAAAGATCCTTCAGAATGCGAAATATAATTTAGTTTGTTAGGCAAAGTTTTTTTAGTAAATCCTTCAGCAATATTAGCCGGAACTGAAACTACAGCTCTTCTTAGTTGGCTTGTTAAAGCATAAGTCTCTTCTTTCGGAAACGCAGAACTTATTTTATAAATCTCCAAAACAAACGCATGCGACTTCTGCCAAACAATTAAATCTCTAAACGAAATAATATTCCCCATAACTAACTAACTAACTAACTAACTAACTAACTAACTAACTAACTAACTAACTAACTACTTATACTTCTTATGCATAATCAAACCATACACAATATGCAAAACGCCAAAGCCAAAAGTCCATGCAACCAATCCCCATCCTAAAAAGAATAATGAAATCAATCCCAGACCAATCTGGCAAAACCCTAAATATTTTACGTCTGTCAAAGTATATCTTTCAGCATTTACCAATGCCAATCCATAAAAAATCAAAGTAGCCGGAGCAACTAAAGAGAAAAGATGATGATACAAAAGTCCTAAACAAACAAATCCTCCCGTTACTAAGGGGATTGCAAAGGTAAACAAAAGTCTTTTGGTTGTGGCATCCCAAATTTTCAAACCTTTTTTCTTGCTTTTATTGGCAGTAAAAAAATATCCGCTTAAAATGGCAACTACTAAAATCACTGTCCCGGTAATAACCAATTCATTCACCATACTTTTACTGAAAGTAATTCTGTCGCCATCAAAATAATTGAGCCCTTCTCTTTCAAAAACGAAACAAACATACGCAGCTCCGGATATTGCTGCCAAACCTGCAACCACTCCTGATAATCCGCTTAATGAAATAAACCTTGAAGATCGTTCCATCATAGAACGAATGTGCGATAAGTCTTCGTGATAGTTTTTTGATTCCATATAAAAGAACTTTGAATTACAAAGTTATATTTAATTTTCAAATAGCAAAACTTTTTATGAAATATTTTACTCAAATTCTTAACTTTAAAAAAATGTATTGTATGGACAAAGAAACCTTGCGCTCAGAAATATTCAGACATTTGGACGGCGTTGTTACCGCACCCATCGTAGCTTCATTAATGAAAAAAGAAATGATTGCTCTCATTATAGAACGGAAAAAAATATCTTTAAGAGAGCTTTCAGAAGACTTTAAAGCCAACGAAGGTTATTTGAATGTTGCAATCCGCGCAATGGCGTCACAAGGCTTTGTAGATTATGAGGTTGATAATGAAATCGACCTAATTATATTTTCAGCTAATTCTAAAACTCAGTTTCTTCAAAAGTACAGTTTGCTGTACTTACAAGTAATTTCTTTCCTAAAACATTCTACGGATATTAAAAATCAGATCAATGAAAATATATTTATCGAAGAATTTAAACGATTGAGCGATGCTGTAAAAGATCATTTTGGGATTCAGTTTTCAGAGAATATCGAAGAAAAACAAATTCAGAGACAGATTTTAAAACATATTGAAGGCTGCATCATCGGTCCGGTGATTGTTTATCTTGGCATGACAGGAATGTTTCATAAATATTTTATGGAAACTTCGTTTCAGGCGGCAGAGTTTCACAAAAATTCAGAAAATTTTGAGGCGATTTTAGATTTTCTTACTTATTTAGGCTGGTTTAAAAAGACCGATGATAATTATAAATTTACAGAAACCGGAATTTATTTTGCCAAAAGAGCAACTTCTTACGGCGTTACGGTTTCGTATCTTCCGTTACTCAATAAAATGGATGATCTTTTGTTTGGTAATGCTTCAAAAATAAGAGAAATATCGGAAGGTGAAGACGAAATTCATGTTGACCGTGCAATGAATGTTTGGGGAAGCGGCGGTTCGCATTCCAATTATTTTAAAGTGGCAAACGATTTTATTATTCAGATTTTCAATCAGCCAATCCATCTTCAGCCGAAAGGTGTTTTAGACATGGGTTGCGGTAATGGCGCTTTCATCCAACATATTTTTGAAACCATAGAAAGGTATACCATTCGGGGAAAAATGCTGGAAGAGCATCCTCTTTTTTTGGTAGGAGCAGATTATAACCAAGCTGCTTTGAAGGTAACCAGAGCCAATCTTATCAACAACGATATTTGGGCGAAAATAATTTGGGGAGACATCGGAAATCCGAAACAATTGGCTGATGATTTAAAAGAAAAATATGAAATTGACCTTTCTGATTTACTTAATATCAGAACTTTTTTAGATCATAACCGGGTTTGGAAGGTTCCGGAAAATAATCAGCCAGCAAGAATCAGCACTTCAACCGGAGCATTTGCCCATCGCGGAAAAAGACTTCCGAATAATCTGGTGGAAGAAAGCCTGAAAGAACATTTGGAACTTTGGCTTCCGTACATCAGAAAAAACGGACTTTTAATTATTGAACTTCATGCTTTAGACCCTAAACTTACCAGCAAAAATTTAGGAAAAACTCCGGCAACAGCGTATGAAACGACGCATGGTTTTTCTGATCAATACATTCTTGAAGTTGATGTTTTTAAAAAGGTCTGCCTGGAAACAGGATTGAATATTGACAGAGAATTATTCAGAAAATTTCCAAATTCTGAGTTGGCAACGGTTTCTATTAATTTATTGAAAAACTAAATTTTAAAAAATCTCACATCGATTTTTCTGACTGACCAGGTTTTTAACAACTTACAACAGATATAAAGTGAATTGTCAATGGTCAATTTTTGCTTCGCAAGTCAATTATTGAAATTGATAAAATTTAAACAAACAAAAAAATGACATTTGAAACCATAGAAACAGATCGTCTGCTAATTCAAAAACTGGATTCAGACATAATGAACCAAATCTTTGAACTTAATAACGAAGACGAAATAAGGAAAATATTAGGCATAAAAACCGAAGAAGAGTTTACCCGCCAGAAAAAAATCCGTCAACAAGGCTATGAATCTTACAATCGAAAAATGCTGAATTTTCAAATTGTAGAAAAACAAAGCTCAGCCATTATCGGGAATTGCGGTTTTCACACCTGGAATCCTCAACATCATCGGGCAGAAATTGGTTATGCTTTGAATGCTGATGAATTTAAAAACAAAGGCTTTATGAAAGAAACCTTGGAAAAAGTGCTTGAATTTGGTTTTGAAAAAATGCAGCTTAACAGAATTGAAGCACTCATTGACGAAAACAACATCCCTTCAAAAAAACTGTTAGATCATTTTGGCTTTACCCGAGAAGGAAATCTTCGTGGCCATTATTTAGTTGACGGAATATTCGAAGATTCGGTTTTATATTCTTTATTACAATCAGAATACAAAAAATAAAGCGTTGAAAATCTCAACGCTTATTTTTTATTTTGCTCTTAACCTTTCCTTGATTGCCTCGATATTTTTCTTGGCAGAATCTTCAAGAATCAGACTTGCGCTCATATGAATTCTTGCGGGCATCAATTCGTTAAAATGCTCTGTTCCTTCCCATGAAACTTTTTTGATTAAAGCTAAAGCATCTTCGCTTCTTGTAGCCAGAGTGTTCAAAAATTTCTCAAGTTCAGCATCCATTTCTGCAATGTTTTCTGAAACCGAATGATAGATATTGTGCTGCTCCGCCCATTTTGCCGATCTAAAATCTGCATCAATTGCCATCGCCGAAAACTGAGACTTCCCGATTTTTCTTTCCACATACGGCCCGATTACGAAAGGACCAATTCCCAAATTGATTTCAGTTAAAGCCAACGAAGAATCTTTGGTTGCAAAACAGTAATCTGCTCCACAAGCCAAGCCAACACCGCCACCCGTGGTTTTCCCCTGTACTCTTACTACAACTATTTTCCCACAGTTTCTCATGGCATTTAAAACTTTGGCAAAACCTCCGAAGAATTTTGTAGAAGCTTCCAGCTCTTCGATTGCTAAAAGCTCATCAAAACTTGCACCTGCACAAAAAGCTTTTTCGCCTTCACTTTTTACAAGAATCGCTTTAACTTCACTTTTTGCACCTTCGTCAAGAATAGTTTGTGCTAATTTTTCAAGAATTGCTCCGGGAAGAGCATTACTTTTTGCAGTACCGAAAGTGATTTCGGCAATATTATTTTTAATTTCTGATGTTACAAAATCACTCATCTTAATTTAAATTCGATTTTTACAAAAATACTAAATAAAGGACTTTTGAGAAAGCTAATCTCATAATTTTTAGTTCTAAAAATAAATAAATCAAAATATCATCAGTATAAATACGGAATATAAAATACCGTATTTATACCCTGTTTTACTCTGTGAAAAATCCGTTATTTTGTGATAGATAAAAGAAGTTATCAACTAATTCCCATGAAAACTTTTTATATCTTACAAGTTTTCAAAAAAAACGATTCTAGGCAAATGAAATTCCCCAGTTAATGGGGAATTCATTATTTAAATTTCCYTCCGTACAATAACATTCTTTTGAATGCATAAATTGCAGGAAATTGTACAAAATTTTCTGCTATTCTCTTTTTATATTCATCAATAAAGTCTTTTTGCTGCTCTTCATTCAATATTTCCAGATACGGAATCAGAGCCGAACCTGAAATAAACTTAAACAACTGATCTGCATCTTCAGCAATAATCGGGTAAACTTTCACAACGATATTTAAATCTTTCAATCCTGCATCAAACATCATTTTTGTATATTCATCCAAACTTAAAACCGGAGAAATCCTGTTCCAATCCTGAAGCCGGGTTTTGTAAGGCTCCTCCGATGCAAGTTGAAATAAAATCTGATTGAGTGTATTTTCAGCCTGAACTGGCATTTGAACAGCGAATTGTCCATTCTCACTCAATAAAGAAAGCAGTTTCGGGAATAACTTTTCATGATCATCCGACCATTGCAAAGCCGCATTGCTAAAAATAAAATCCCATTTTTCGGTTGAGTTGTAAAGTTCTTCAATGGTTTGCTGTTTAAAACTCAATCTCTCATTTTCAAATTCAGAAGTTTCCTCAAGCATTTCTGCAGAAGAATCTATTCCTAAAAATTCCGCATTCGGAAATTTTTCCGATAGAATATGAGTTTGTTCACCCGTTCCGCAACCAATATCAATTGCTTTCTTGAGATTTTCTGATGAAATTAAATTCATTAAATCAAAAAAAGGCTGATAACGAATGTTTTTAAATTGGTTATAAATTTCAGGATTCCAAGGCATATCATTTATTTTAGTTAATTAATTTCTGTTACTTCAACAGGAATTTTTAAGCTAATTTTTTATTTTGTCCATTTGTGAAGATGTTCTATTTGTCTATTTTTTTTCATTAAAGACTGAAATCTTAGCTTCAATAAAATTTGTCGCCCTTCAATTGTTCTTGTGAAAATTAGATCAGATTTATCAAAAGTTTCACTCCATGATTTACGGAAGAACTCTGCGCTCTTTTTATTTTTTGCGAAAATTTCAGGAATTGGAAAATATACATTTTTCTTCATGAAAAAAAAATTCTCCCTTTGCTGTAATAAGTATCTCGGATTGTCAACAGGAGAAATCAACTCCTGTAAGGTTTGAATAAACTGAGACTTTTCATAATTACTTCCTCCTTCCAAATAACAGATTGAATTTTTATAAATATCACTTGATGTTATAATTTTTAATTTTTCAGCAGGAGTCTGAACAATTTTTCCGTTGATAAGGTTTTGCAACACTACATTTCCTATCAATTCCAAATGTCTGGCAATTTTTTTATACTTTAAATATTGTTTCGTAGCCCATACAAATTTACTTCCGTAAACAATAATGCCTAAAACTCCGGCAAAAAGAGCAACCTTGAAAAATCCGTTTCGGGAATGAATATCATCTAAAGATTTTATTATCTCTGAAACGACTTCGTATAGAAAAGTGAAAGCTGTAGAAATCATGATCCCGGAAAAATTTCCTATCATTTTTTTCAGATAGCTCAGTTTTATTTCTTCATTTCTGTACATTTCGCTACTTGGGATCTTCATTTCTTCAATCAACACATTTCCTTTATCCAAAGCATTCTTCCAACGTTTTGAAAGATTTTCCCGATCTTTGGCATAAGCAAATGTCTGAAGATTGATCAAAGAAAACTCTTTTTTATTTTCAATGATCTTAATGTTCAAACGTTCAAAATTATTTTCAATAGAAGAGCTATCACTGTTTGAAACACCAACAAAAGTCTTAAATCTTCTTTTTAAAATATCAAAATCCTGTCCGCCTGTCTGGCTTTTTTCGTCAAAACAAACCAAATGCCAGATATTTCCTGTTTTTTGCGGATCATCTTTATCTGTGCGGATCACTCTGCCTCTCATCTGATTGGAAAGGACGAATGAGCTTACGAAACTCGCAAGAATCAGAGAATTCATTTTCGGCGCATCCCAGCCTTCTCCTAAAAGTGATTTTGTTCCAATCAAAACCTGAATTTCTCCCGATTGAAAAATTTGTGTAATAATATGAACAATTACGTGTCTTATCTGATCCGAAACAGCAATCAATAAATATTCCCGATCATAAGAAAGCTCAGAAACTGAAACTCCCGAAACTTCCTTTCTCATGCAAAAATTATCAAAAATTGCTTTCGAACTTTTAGGAATAATAACAATACTTCCCGTAAGAACGCCAATCTTTTTCTTATCAAAATTTTCTCTCCTCAGTTTCTCAAAAATAGGAATCGCACCTATTTTATCAAGATTAAAATTATTTTGCTAATTATTTGTCAAGAATTCTTTTTTGATGAAATCTGTAAGAACAACCATTTTTAAACTTTCCTTAAGCACGGAATATTCAAAATCAACAATTTCTTTTATACCCTGAAGTTTTCCGATGCTCGAATTGAGAATTTGCGTTAAATTTTTATTATTGAAAAAACTTACCATTTTTTTCTCCAAGAAACCATTTCTTCCCAATTTGTTTTCAAGATTGGTACGATGTTCTTCAAACTGTTTAAAATGGATTTCGTCTACAAAAAGATAAAGATTCAGCAATTCCTCAAGCCAGAAAAAATCAAATTCGGGAACAAATTTTTGCTGATCGCCAACAATTTTAAAATGAATATCTGCAATTTCCCTTCCTCTGAAATTTAAATACACCAATCCTGAAGTATAAGATGAAAGATTTTCGTAGATCCAGTCCAGATATTGTTCCGGGTTTCGGTAAATAGGATGGTTTTCTAAAGCAAGTAATATGATTTTATCATTTTTAATTTCTTCGAAGAATTTATTTGCATAATTGTAATGATCTTCAATTTTGTATTGCTCTTTTTCAGTCGGCAAAGTAAAATAAACTAAATCCTGATGTGGACAAAGATCTCCTTCAATCATCAATTCAGGAACCGATATTTCTACATCCATCGGCCCGTTGAGCTGAATATATTTCTGCCATTCTGCGCCTGAAACATCAAAAGGAGGAGTTGCCGTTAATGTAACAATGGCAGGATTGATTTTTTGCTTCAGATCCATCAGACTTTTCCACCATGCATTTTTCAGGTGGTGAGCCTCATCAAGAATGAAGGTATTTATTTTCTGCTTTTTTAGCTTGTTTACAATTTCAGAAATATTACTAGGAGAGTATTCTTCATCGGAATTTTCATCATTTTTTTCTATTTCTTTTGTATCGCTACAAGCCGCATGAATTCCCTGATAAGTCGTCACTGTAACAAAATTGGGATTTCTAAAATCTGTGGATATCCAATCAGGAATATTTTCAGTTTCTAAAAATAATTCGCAAAATCTATGTATCCATTGATTTCTGATAGCTAAAGTCGGAGCCACAATTAAGGTCGGCTTGTTCAATCTTAACATAATTTCCAATCCCAAAACTGTTTTTCCAGAACCTGGAGGCGCTACGATATGAAGATGGTTGTCATTGAGATATTCACCAGCGGAATCCAAAAATTTTTTCTGATATTTTCTCCAATTATATTTAAATTGTATTCCTGAAGGAAATGAATTCATTTGCGTCTATTTTTTTAAGGCTAAAATATACTTATCAATATACAACTGTTTTTCTTTCGATTTGTATTGCTGAATGTATCTCGGGTGTTCCAAAACTGTCATTTTTTGAAATAAATTTGCTTCCTGATTTAATTTTGAAATAAAATCTGCGTTTTTTTTACCTAAAATAAACACTTCTGAAGTATCGAGATTTAAACTGATATGTTTTTTCAAAGAGTCGATCATAAAATCTTTTACATCATTAAAAAGTTCTTTATCGTCGTAATAATTAGCATTAATCCAGCTTCCTTTTGATTTTCTGACAATCGCTAAAGGAAACGGAGAATTGATGTAAACATCTTTGTAGAATTCTTCTGCACCGCCATAAGCAGCAATCATATCATACATAAAAACCGAAGAAACTTCATGCGTGTGAGCAGATTTCATTTTAATTCCGCAGACACTTTCCAGACGTTTCGTGTCGGTAAAAGGAACACCTGTAACTCCTGCTCCGTGACGACTCGGATTAATTCCTATCAAAAATTTACGCTGATTTGAATCATTATAATATTTTTGATAAAATTGTTTCATGGCGAACATCGTTTCAGGATTATCTAAATACGGATTTATAACCTGAAAATCTTCGGGAAGCTTTCCATCGTATCTTAAATTTTGATTAAACTCAATAACTTTATCTCCGAAGGRTTTATTCATTCTACCTATTCAATAATTAATATAAATTAAATTCCTCTTCGTTTTTTAAACCTTTAATAAAAGCCTCGAAATCTTTAGCAAGAAAAGTTTTTTTATAATTATTTTCCTGATCTATATGTACAACTTTTGGTTCACCATCTTTTCCACATTTCGAATAATCAAGTAAGATCATATCATGCCCTGCCGAAGGACAATCTGCAATATAAACTCCAATGGATGGATATCCCCATTCGTCAATCATGAACTTACTTCCAAGCTCTCCGCAAATAGAATATGTTTTTTCTCTTCCGATCCCAATAATTCCCGTAATCGCAACATGATCTTCTGCCCAAGAATTGACTTCTGTTGTCGGAAAACAATTTTTTTCTATCAGTCCTCCATTTTGAATTTTCATTAATTCGATATAAGAAGCCGGAAGTTTATATCCTAGTTCATTTTCGATTGAAACAATCATCTCATCATCCGGATATCCTTCAATATAATCTCTTACCGAATAACTGCTTTCATTCCAAAAATCTGTAAAATCGAAGTCTTTGAAAAATTTTAGTTCCATATTTTATTTTAGATAAATAATATTCTGATTTTACTGTAAAAGTAATTATCATTTTTTTAATAAACAGTAAAAATCCTTGATAAGGTTTAAAAATAAAAAATCCCTTTCAGTAATAACCAAAAGGGATTATAAATTTAAACTTTTATTTTGAATTAAATCAATCCAAATTGTTCAAAATGATGCGTAAAATGCTTCTTATGCAYCAGTTCCCACATTTCTTTATTCAGTTTTCCGAAAACAAAATTCATGTGTTCAGCCTGTGGATTTTCTTTATAATAAATGGAGAACCTCTTCAAATTTTCCAGGAAAGAAGTCTTTGCAACTTCAAGATTTTTATGTCTTAATTCTAATAATTTTTCGTCATCCACTAAGAACGGCGCAGGGAAATCTTTCGGCATTTTTCTGTGATTGTAAAGAGAATCCTGCCATTTTTCCAATTGCTCTTCAGGGGTGAAACATTTGTTTGCTTCCGGTTCTCCTAAACTAACCAAAACGCCATGTTCCAAATGCTCAATCATTTGCTGAGGAGACATTTTGCCCCAAGATGGTTGAGTATTTTCAGATAATCCGTTTACAATTTTCTGAACATTTTTAAGGTCAATAAAAGGAGAATGTTTAGCCACCAACGTTAAAATTGTCGCTACACAAACGATTTCATCTCTTTGGTTCACAACCTCAACCAGCCATTTCACAACTCCTGAAGGAATATTTCTCCCTTTAACTCCTCTGTTGATTTTTTCTTTTGCTGTCAAATAAACCGTAATCGTATCTCCCGCATAAACAGGTTTGAAGAACGAACAGTTTTCCAATCCGTAATTCGCAATAACAGGTCCTTTCTTCCCTGAAACAAATAATCCAGCCGCCGCAGAAAGGATGAAATATCCGTGAGCAACGGTTTTATCGAAGATCGTTCCTGTCAAGCTCGTTGCATCTGTATGTGCATAAAAATGATCCCAAGAAACATTAGAGAAGTTCACAATATCTGCATCAGTAACTGTTCTTCCTGCTGTTTCTAAAGAATCTCCCACCTCAACTTCTTCAAAATATTTCTGGAAAGGATGTTTGTCTGAATATTTTTTCTCAGCGCCTTGCTGATAAATTTTAGTAAGTGCTGTCAACGTATCCGGAGAACCCTGAATTGCTGTTTTTTGAAGGAAAAAATGAAGACCGTTTAATCCGCCCATTTCCTCACCGCCTCCTGCTCTTCCGGGACCACCATGCATCAAAGTAGGAAGCGGAGAACCGTGACCTGTACTTTCTTTCGCATTGTCTCTGTTTAACACAAAAATCCTTCCGTGCTGAGAAGCCATTTTCCACGCCGTTTCGGCGATAAATTTATCATCATGTGATACAATTGAGCCAACAAGACTTCCTTTTCCTCTTTTTGCCAACGCTGCCGCTTCTTCTGCATCCTTGTAAGGCATCAACGTAGAAACCGGACCGAAGGCTTCGACATCGTGAGAAATATTTTTTGTAAATGGAGAATTATTTAAGAACAGTTTCGGGCTCATAAATGCGCCATTTTCATAGTTCGCATCTAACAATTCGTGCTTTCCATCATAAATCAATTCTGTTTCTGCTTTAAGTAAATCAACTTTTCTTAAAACTTCATCATACTGTTGTTTTCCAACCAAAGAACCCATTCTTGTTTCTCTGCTTAACGGGTTTCCGATTTTTGTCTGGTCTAAAGCTTTAGATAAAGCATTCTGAACATCTCCAACCAAATTTTCAGGAACGATAATTCTTCTGATCGCCGTACATTTCTGTCCGGCTTTTGTAGTCATCTCATTGCGAACTTCTTTAATGAAAAGATCAAATTCCGGAGTTCCCGGTTTTGCATCCAAACCAAGAATCGAGCAGTTCAAAGAATCTGCCTCCATATTGAAACGAACCGCATTTCCGGCAACAGAAGGTAACGATTTTAATTTTCTCCCCGTTGTTGCAGAACCCGTGAACAACACAGAATCTCCATCCTGAACATAATCCAAAATATTTCCCGGTTCGCCACAAACCAATTGAACAGCACCTTCCGGAAGAATTCCGCTTTCAATCATGTCGTGGAAAACAGCGTTGGTTAAATAAGAACCAAACGGAGATGGCTTCACAATTGAAGGTACACCTGCCAACAAAGATGTGGATAATTTTTCCAACATTCCCCAAACCGGAAAGTTGTACGCATTGATTTGTACTGAAACTCCTTCACTTGGCGTTAAAATGTGAGTCCCCAAAAAAGTTCCTTTTGCAGAGATTTTCTGAGTTTCTCCATCCACCCAAAACGGAGTATTCGGAAGCATTCTTTTTGCCAATCCTGAATACGTGAAGAAAGTACCGAAACCTCCTTCGATATCTACCCAAGAATCAACGTGAGTTGCCCCAGTTTTATAAGATAATTCGTAATATTTTTTCTTTCTTTCTAAAAGGTAAAGCGCTACTTTTTTCAACATTTCTCCACGATCATAGAACGTCATGGATGAAAGGTTTTTATAACCGACTGTTCTTCCGTAATCCAAAGCCTGCTCAAAATTCAGACCTTCCGTATCGGAAACAGCAACCTGCTCACCGTTTACAGCGTTATATAAAGGAATCCCGTTTCCGCTTCCTTCCACCCATTCACCGTAGATATAGTTTTTTAATTTTTCCATAAAATATTTTATATTTTAATTTAGCAATGTATCAATTTAACAGTTTACCAATTCAGATGCTTCGACAGGCTCAGCATGACATAACGACATTATTGTTAGATTTTTACATTGGTATATTGTTAGATTTATTTCACGTCATCCCAAATACTGTAATCAACAATTTTCGTAGGAATCTGCTGAACATATTCTGTAAATGGCTCACATGGAAGAATTGCGTCTTTACCTTCTCTTGCCAATTCCTGATACAATCTTGTTCCTTCCGTTTTCCATTTGATCATTTCATCAGAAACATCACGGATAATTTTTGCGGGACTTCCGACAATTAATTTTCTTGCATCACATTTAAAATTTGCCGGAACGAAAGCCAAAGCTCCGATGATGCATTCGTCACCGATTACGGCTTTATCCATCACAACAGCATTCATTCCAACCAAACAGTTTTTTCCAATATGTCCGGAATGAATAATCGCACCGTGACCGATGTGTGCAGATTCTTCTAAAATAGTTTCAATACCCGGAAAAACATGAAGTGTGCAGTTTTCCTGAACATTGGCTCCGTCTTTGACAATAATTTTACCCCAGTCCCCACGGATCACTGCGTTTGGACCGATATAAACTTCCTCACCGATCTCTACATTTCCGATAATCACCGCTTGTGGATGAACGTAAGCAGAAGGTTTGATGATAGGACGGATTCCGTGATATGAGTAAATGTTCATAGTTTTTAAATTTAACAATGTATCAATCTAACAGTTTACCAATTGAGATGCTTCGACAAGTTCAGCATGTCAAGAATTGTTAGATTGATACATTTCTATATTGTTACATTATAAAAAAATTATATTTTTTCAATCACCATTGCATAGCCTTGTCCGACACCGATACAAAGGGTACACAATGCATATTTTTTATTTTGTTTTTGAAGTTCGATTGCAGCAGAACCGACAATTCTTGCTCCAGAAACTCCAAGTGGATGACCGATTGCAATCGCTCCGCCGTTTGGATTGATTCTTGAATCGTCATCTTGTAAACCTAAACTTCTTGTTACTGCTAAAGCTTGAGCAGCAAAAGCTTCATTCAACTCAATGATATCCATATCGTCTAATGAAAGATTCAGTCTTTTTAATAATTTTTGAGTTGCTTCAACAGGCCCAATTCCCATAATTCTTGGTTCAACACCGGCAACGGATGAGCCTAAGATTTTTGCTTTAGGCTTTAAACCATATTTTTTTACTGCTTCTTCGCTTGCTAAAATTAAAGCAGCAGCTCCGTCATTCATTCCAGAAGCATTTCCGGCAGTTACTGTTCCGCCTTCTTTTCTGAAAGCAGGACGAAGTTTTCCTAAACCTTCCATTGAAGAAGTTGGCTTGATGAATTCGTCGGTATCAAAGATTTTTGGTTCGCCTTTTCTTTGTGGAATTTCAACTTTTACAATTTCTTCCGCCAGTCTTCCGCTTTCCTGAGCTTTTGTTGCTTTTTGTTGTGACCAAAGAGCAAATTTATCCTGATCTTCACGGCTGATATTATGCATAACTGCTAAATTTTCAGCAGTGTCGCCCATTCCGTCAACGCCATACATTTCTTTCATTTTTGGATTTACAAATCTCCATCCGAAAGTCGTATCAAACATCTGACTGTCTCTACCGAAAGCTGAGCTTGGTTTTGACATTACATAAGGCGAACGCGTCATGTGTTCAACTCCACCAGCAATATAAATTTCACCTTCACCGGAAGCAATCGAACGGAAAGCATTTGCCACCGCCGACATTCCCGAAGCGCACAATCTATTTACCGTTTCACCGCCAATTTTATAGGGAAGTCCAGCCAATAAAAGTCCCATTCTTGCTACGTTTCTGTTATCTTCACCCGCCTGATTGGCACATCCGAAAATAACGTCCTCAATTTCGTCAACAGGAACTTCAGGATTTCTTGCAACGATTTCTTTGATAACGATCGCTGCTAAATCGTCTGCACGAACTTCAGAAAGCCCTCCAGCCAATTTTGAGATGGGCGTTCTTACATAGTCTATGATATATACGTTGTTCATTTTTTATTAGATTTTAGATGATAGATTTCAGATAACAGACATTTTCAAATCTAATATCTGAAATCTGATGTCTTTTATCTTATTATAATTCTGTTACTTTTTTCCCTATTTTGTAAACCGTTCCGACGAATTTTGCAATCAAATCGTTGTTTTGATTGGTAATTTTAATGTCGTAAACAGCAGTTTTTCTGGTATCATTGACCAAGATACTTTCTGCTCTGAAAACATCGCCTTCTTTTCCGGCTTTGGTAAAATTAATGATACAGTTTAACGCAACAGCCGCATCTCCCGTATTGTTGGACGAAAATGCCAATGCAGAATCTGCAAAAGCAAACGTAATTCCGCCGTGAACTGTTTTTAACCCATTAATCATTTCTTTTTTGATGGGCATTTCCAGTAAACAATAATTTTCTTTGACTTCGATCATTTTGATATTCATCCATTGGGAAAACTCATCCTGATCAAACATATATTCTGCAACCTGTCTTGGATTCATTTTTAGTGTACGCTTGTTATTTGTTCATATAATTCATCAGACAATTTATCATAAATATTCATGGTTTTGCCGAGAATTATTTGTTCATATGTAAGATTTTCAGAATTTGATGGATTTTCATTTGAATAAGAAGCATTTACATCAATTCCTTCTTCAGTAGCAATTCTTTTAATCAGCTCTTTATATTTTTCATTGAATCTTCCTAATAAATCAAGTTTTTCCTTTTCATCATTGATTGAAGAAAGTTCCTGAATGATGTATTCTTTTTCAATGAGAAGCCTTGTTTCCAATTCGGCTCTAAATCCTTCTATATCCATTTTTTAATGTAATAATTTAACAATGTAACGGTTTACCAATTGAGATTTTTCGCTTTGCTCAGAATAATAGACAAATTGCTACATTGTTAGATTGGTATATTGTTACATTTTACGAAGTAACGGGCTTTGTCTGTATCTTTCTTCCTGATATTCTTCGTAAAGACTTTGAAGAGTCTCGGAAATTTTTGCATATCCGATTTCTTTTCCCCAAGCCAATAATCCTTTTGGATAATTTACGCCTTTCTGCATTGCCAATTCTAGATCTTCGTCATTTGCAACACCTAATCTTTTGGCTTCAACCGCTTCGTTAATTAGCATAGAAATAATTCTCAAAAATATTTGCTGATAAAGTGCATCGTCTTTTTGAGCAACAGGATTTTGAGCATTTTCAGAATAGTCGTAGAAACCTTTTCCTGTTTTTCTGCCGTGAAGCTTGGCTTCCGACATTCTTTGCTGAAGAAGAGATGGCTTGTATTTTGGATCGTAGAAATATTCATTGTAAACCGTTTTCGTTACAGAGAAGTTCACATCAACACCAATGAGATCCATTAATTCAAAAGGTCCCATTTTAAAGTTTCCAATTATTTTCATGGCATCATCAACCTGTTCTACTGTTGCGATGTTTTCTTCAACAATTCTCAAACCTTCTCCGTAATAAGGACGGGCGATTCTGTTAACGATAAATCCGGGAATATCTTTAGCAATAACCGGAGTTTTTCCCCAATCTTTCATGAGATTATAGATTTTTTCCGCTAAAGATTTTTCTGTAAGTAAAGATGGAATTCCGCACCGAGAGAGGTGATGGAAATAGATGATGTATTGGAACCAATCACACAGCTTTCTGAAACGTGTTTCTCTAATTCTGTGAAAACTTTGGTTTTTATGTCTTTGTTTTCGATGATGGCTTCAATGATGAGTTCACAATCTTTGAAGTCCTTCAATTCTGTAGCAATGGAAATATTAGACAAAATTTCGACCATTTTTTCTGATGAAATTTTCTGCTTATCAACCAATTTGGTTAATGTTTTTTCCAAACCTACGGTTGCCGTTTCTACTTGTTTTGCGTTGGCGTCGTAGACCCAAACTTTGCATCCGTTCGTTGYGGCTACTTGTGCAATGCCGATTCCCATCGTTCCGGCACCGATAATTCCTACTTCCATAATGTAACAGTGTATCAATGTAACAATGTAACAATCACTGCCATGCCGAGCTTGTCGAAGCATTTCATTGATAAACTGCTACATTGGTACATTGTTATATTAATTCTTATCTTCCTTTATAATCAGGTTTTCTTTTTTGTAAAAAGGCACTTACGCCTTCTTTAAAATCTTCGGTTTCGGCTGCTTCTTGCTGAAGATCTCCTTCCAGCTCCAATTGCTCTTTTAAAGTATTGTCGTAAGAATTAGCAAAAGCTTTTTTAGTTAACTTCAGACCAACAGTCGGCATATTGGAAACTTTTTCTAAAATTTCCATTGATTTTGAATTAAATTCTTCCTCTGTGAAAACCTCAGCTACCAAACCGTAAGATTTTGACTCTTCAGCCGATAATTTTTTACCAGTAAATGCTAAATAATTAGCTAATTGTCTTCCCAATAATTTCGGCAAGAAATAAGTTCCGCCCGTATCAGGAATCAATCCGATATTGGAGAATGCCTGAGCGAAGTATGCTTTATTATTGGCTAAAACAAAATCACAGATCAAAGCCAGCATTGCGCCCGCTCCTACTGCAGGACCGTTTACTAAAGCTACAACAGGTTTTCTGCAACGTGTAATTTCAAGTACCAAAGGATTGTAATAATCGGTTACAATTCTTCTGATGATGTCGTTATCATGATGTTCATTGCCCTGAACAAAAGCATCATCCAGATTCTGACCGGAGCAAAACGCTCTCCCTCTTCCGGAAATCGCAACACATCTTACTGTTGGATCATTGCTGCATTCGTTGACAAAGTCCTTTAAATCTCCCAAAGACGGCTTTGTTAGCGCATTCATCGTTTCAGGCTGATTCAGATATGCAATTTTCAGCTTTCCGTCGAAATGTGATTCAATATCGAGTTGTGTGTACATAGTTTTATTTTTTATAATTAATGTAAATTTACGCATAAAAATGTAGCAATGTATCAGTTTACCAGTCTAACAATATTTGCCGCATTCAAAATTGTTACATTTTTACATTGCTAAATTGTTACATTAATCTAATGGCATTTAAAGTAATCAAACGGCTCTAAACAGTCTAAACATTGATAAGAAGCCTTGCATAATGTAGACCCGAATCTGCTGATCTGTTTTGAATTCATAGAACCACAACGCGGACATTTTTTCGGTTTCCCGATGTGGTGTTCGTCGGCTCCTTTTTCCGGAGGTGTGATTCCGTAAACGCGAAGTTTTTCTCTTGCTTCATCTGTCAACCAATCTGTCGTCCAGATCGGAAACATTTTGGTGACTACTTTCGCATCCCAACCGTTTTCCTTCATGATTTTGATGATGTCTTCCTCAATGGTAAACATAGCGGGACAGGCAGAATAAGTCGGCGTAATCGTTACTTCACAAGAATTCTCGCTGGTAACTTTTGCTTCTCTTACAATACCCAATTCCACGATATTGATTACCGGAATTTCCGGGTCGGGAACGAGTTCTAATATTTCTAAGGGATTTTTCAATCTTTTTTTATCTGAAGTTTTTTAAACGCAAAGTGCGCTAAGTTTTTTTTGACTACTAACTGTTTTTAAGTTCGCAAAGGCGTTCTACTTAACAAAGTCAACAAAGAGTAAACTCAATGGTAGTTCAAAATTGTTACATTATTAAACTGCTACATTGTTACATTCAAGATTTTACCAAGTACAACCAGGATACGCTCTCTGCATATACTGCAATTCACAAAGGATAAATCCAAAATATTCTGTGTGGTAACCCGTTCTTGATTTCGGCTGCATGAAAGGATTTGCAGGATATTCTAATTGAAAATCTGCAAAATCTTTCTGTGTAATTGCTAAAAATTCTTCATAAAGACCGTCTGTATTCGGAGCAATATTTAAAGCCACCAAATCATCTTCTCCTTCCGATTTTGCGAATAAACCTTTCGTATATTCCCAAATATTTTCGATTGCTTTTTCAAGACGAGATTTGCTTTCTTCCGTTCCCTGAGCGAAAATTTTCATCCAGGATGCAGCGTGAGTATAGTGATATCTTACTTCTTTCAAAGATTTCTGAGCAATGGCAGAAAGTTCTTCATTTGCAGAATTTGATAATGCTTCGTACATCAATTTCTGATACACCGCGAAAACATACACTTTTAAAATTGTCTGGGCATAATCTTCGTTGGGAAGCTCTGTCCAGTGTGCGTTTACGTATTCGTGCTCGTATCTTAAAAATGCTAAATCATCTTCACTTTTCCCGTTATCGATCACTCTTGAAGCGTAAACATAAAAGTTATTCGCCTGTCCAAGTTCATCCAACGCAATGTTCGTTAATGCAATATCTTCCTCCAAATAAGGACCTTCACCGCACCAAGCAGACAAACGCTGTCCCATAATGAAACTGTCGTCTGCTAATTTTAATAAATAATTATATAATGGGTTCATTGTTTAGTAGATTTCAGATTTCAGACATTAGATTTCAGATTGACAAAAAAGTCTAGTATCTGACATCTCATATCTTAAAATCTTTATTAATTACATATTTTTTACATCGTTTGGAATGTCGTAGAACGTCGGGTGACGGTACAATTTATCATCAGCAGGATCAAAGAAAGCTTCTTTATCGATTCCTTCCGAAGTCACGATATATTTACTTGGAACTACCCAAACAGAAGTTCCTTCTTTTCTTCTTGTATAAACGTCTCTTGCGTTCTGCAAAGCCATTTCTGCTGTTGGCGCCTGTACAATTCCAACGTGTTTGTGAGATAATCCCGGTTTAGTCTGAATAAACACTTCCCACATATCTAAATTTGCCATAGTCAAATTTTATTTTTTATCTAAATTTTAGATTTTGAATTATTTTAAACTTTAATTTTTGAACAATTAAGGACAATTAAGTTGTTAAGAATATTAAGTTTAGCTTCGCTTTTAGATTTAAAATCAGAATGATTTTTCTTAATTAAACTAAATTCTAAACAAAACCTTAATGGTTTAAATTAAATAATTAGTTAACCTTTTCGTTTTGCTTCTCAGCAAAAGCTGCCGCTGCTTCTTTTACCCAAGAATTTTCTCTTTGCGCTTTTCTCTTGGTTTCAATACGTTTTTTGTTAGCAGGACCGTTTCCTTTTAAGATTTCCATGAATTCATCCCAAGGAAGTTCTCCGAAATCGTAATGTTGTCTCCCTTCATTCCATTTTAAATCTTTATCCGGAATGGTTAATCCTAAAAATTCAGCCTGAGAAACGGTAACGTCAATGAATCTCTGACGAAGACTGTCGTTACTTTCTCTTTTTACTCTGTAATTCATAGAGATTTTAGAATTTGGTGAGCTGTCGTCATTTGGACCAAACATCATTAAAGCAGGCCACCAGAAACGGTCTAACGAAGCCTGAGCCATTTCTTTCTGCTGTTTTGTGCCTCGACAAAGCGCCATTAAAATTTCATAACCCTGTCTTTGGTGGAAAGATTCTTCTTTACAGATTTTCACCATCGCTCTTGAATAAGGACCGTAAGAATTCCCCATCAACATTACCTGGTTCATAATCGCAGCTCCATCAACCAACCAGCCAATTGCACCGATATCTGCCCAACTCAGCGTCGGATAATTGAAAATACTTGAATATTTCGCTTTTCCTGACAGCATATCGTCGTAAGTCGCATCTCTGTCTGCTCTTATTGTTCCGTTTCCTAAAGTTTCTGTCGCAGAATAAAGGTATAAACCATGCCCCGCTTCATCCTGAACTTTAGCCAAAAGAGCCATTTTTCTTCTCAATGAAGGTGCTCTGGAAATCCAGTTCGCTTCCGGCAACATTCCTACGATTTCAGAATGGGCGTGCTGTGAAATCTGACGAACCAATAATTTTCTGTAATCATCAGGCATTACATCTTTTGGCTCTACTTTATTTTCGTCGTGTACGTATTGTACAAATTTTTCTAAATCCATAATTTTTCCAATTTAACAATGTATCAGTGTAACAATATACCAATGATTGTTACACTGGTAAATTGATATATTGTTACATTAAATTATACGTCATAATTAAGCATCACCACATTCGTTGTCGGGTGACATTGACAGGTAAGAACGAAGCCTCTGGCTACTTCTTCTTCGGTAAGCGCGTAGTTTTTCTCCATGAAAACTTCTCCTTCCAAAACTTCCGCTTTACACGTACAACAAACTCCTCCTTTACATGCAAAAGGTACAGGAAGATTGTCTTTCAATGCTTTATCTAAGATACTCTCTTTTTTTGAATTCAAGTGGAACGAATATTCATCATCATCAATGATTACTGTTACCATACTTTCAATATTGGCAATGGCTTTAAACTCATCACTCATTTCCTCCGTATTTTCTTCGTCAGGAGCAGTGAAATATTCAAATAAAACCTGAATTGCCGGTACTTTTTTATCTTTCTTTAAATAATCTGCAATTCCCTTAATCATTTCAGAAGGTCCGCAAATAAAGAAAGTTGATTCTTTAACATCGATATCTGTATATCTTTCAAACAGCTGATCTAATTTTTCAGGAGAAATTCTTCCTTCAAAAATAGGATCTTCGTGTTGCTCACGGCTTACTAAATAAACAACTTTCAGTCTTCCGTTAAAATGTTCAACCAACTTATCGATTTCTGCCTTTTTCATCACGTGATTCATGCTTCTGTTGCTGTAGAACAAATAAGCATTTGAATTCGGCTCCTGATAAAGACTTTCTTTAAGATTCGATAAAACCGGAGAAATTCCGCTTCCTGCCGCCAAACCAACGTAAGTTTTCACGTTTGTCGGATGATAAGAAGTGTTGAAACCGCCCATCGGAGGCATTACTTCAAGAATTTCATCCATATGAAGATGCTCGTTGAAATACCCCGAAACTTTTCCGTTTTCTAAAAGCTTAACCAATACTTCCAGCGTGTTACTTTTTTCACTTGGAGCGTTGCAGATAGAATAAGAACGTCTCTCTTCATTTCCGTTGATCATCATTCGGAAATTAAGATACTGCCCCTGTTTGAATCTGAATTTATCTTTCAGTTCTTCAGGAATTTCAACGGCTACACTGACTGCGTCGTTGGTATCTTTCTGAACTTTTACAGTTTTAAGTTTATAAAATGAATTCATTTATTTTTTAAGTATTCTGTTAATTTTTCCGCCTTCACATTTCGGAAGACTGTCCTGAGCGTGGATTTTCACTTTTGTTGTGATTCCTACCCTCTTTTTAATTTCATTTTCGATGCTTTTTCCAAAGTTTCCGGCAAAAATAGCATAATCATCGGTATTTTGATTTAAATTTTTCGAAGCTACCAATTCGTCATCAATTTCAACATCAATATCCAGTGCTACACACATCTGTTCCTTCTCAATCGGTGTTAAATAATAATTCGGAACGACTCCTTCTACATGAGAAAATGCTTCTTCAATCTGACTTGGATACACATTTACACCTCTTACAATCAGCATATCATCAGCTCTTCCGAGAATCGGTCTCATTTTTACCATGGTTCTTTTACCACTTTCGTCATAATAAAGACTTGTGATATCGTTCGTCCAGTAACGTAAAAGTGGCATTGCTTTTTTCGTTAAAGTCGTAATGACCAAAACACCTTCTTCTCCGAAAGGAACGGGTTCTTTGGTAATCGGATCTAAAATTTCAGGGTAAAAATGATCTTCCCAAATGTAAGAACCGCCTTTTTCCTCGAAATCTTCCATCGAAACTCCGGGACCGATAATTTCACTTAAACCATAAATATTAGTTGCATGAACACCCAATCTTTCTTCAATATGATGTCTGATCAATTCCGTCCAAGGCTCTGAACCCAAAACAGCGTATTTCAAACTGATTTCGTCTGCAGAAACTCCACGTTTTGCAAATTCATCAGCGATTGTTAAAGCATAAGAAGGAGAACAACAGATCACTTCAGGTTTAAAATCGATAATTAAATCAACCTGTCTTGCTGTCATTCCTCCGGAAATCGGAAGAACGCTCATTCCTAATTTTTCCGCTCCGTAATGAAGTCCAAGTCCGCCCGTGAAAATTCCGTAACCGTAAGCGTTGTGTAGCTGCATTCCCGGTTTTGCTCCCGCTGCGTTCRATGATCTCGCCACGACTTCACTAAATAAATCAATATCTTCTTTGGTATATCCTACAACCGTTGGTTTTCCTGTTGTTCCGCTTGAACAGTGAATTCTCTGCAGTTCATTTTTCGGAACGGTAAATAATCCGAACGGATAATTGTCTCTTAAATCCTGTTTATAAGTAATCGGAAGCTTCGTAATATCTTCAATAGTCCTTATTTCCTGTGGAGATATTCCTGATTCATCAAATTTTCCTTTATAAAAATCTGATTTTTCCCCAAGATAACTGACCAAATCGGTCAATCGCTGAGACTGAAGCTCTCTCAACTGATCGAGCTTTAAATATTCCACTGAAAAATCCATATTCAACTAACTAACATTTGTTAGGTGTAAATTTAAAAAGATTTTAGAACGTGGCAAAATTTTTATGACTTTTGTCACATTTTGAATGATTCTAAATAGTTAAGACTAAGGTTGAGATTGAGTTTTAAGATTGATTCTATACAGATTTTGTCATTCTGAAAGGAGGACAGCGGATTGAAGGATCTTTAATAATAATGTTGAGATTCTTCCTTCGTCAGAATGACAAAAATGCAGTATAAATATCTACAAAGTTTGTCATTCAGAGCGTAACGAAGTGAAGCGTGGAATCTATTTATGTCCGTAAAGATTACTTCCAAAATAACAAATTTTAAAGACCTGAATAGTTTTCTCTCGCAGATTTAGGGGATCAAGCAGATTTTTTTATTTGCTTCATAAAAGATTAGACTTTGAAAATTTCAAGAATTTCCGGTCTTTCTGAATCATCTGCGATCTTTCCGCTATTGGCAAATTCAGTCCAGAGTTTTCTTAATTTCTTTCCGTTTTCATCAATGTATTTCCATGGAATATTTTTTAAAATCCCGGCATTTTTCCAGGCAGATTCATTTCCGAAAATAAAAGGAAGATCAATAGCATGAGCGCCCAAGAAATGATTGCTAACTTCAAAACGCGGGTAAATTCTGAATAAATAAACATTTCCACCGGCGTTAGCAAAGTTATTAGCAAAATCTGCTGCCGGTTTTCCATAAATAATTTCTGTCGTCGTACGGATTGCTTTGCTTACAATTTTTGAAGGAATGTATTTATTGATCGTATCGGAAGCTCTCAGATAAAAAGAGGTTTCTTCGTCATTCAGCCCAATTAAAACATCGATTTCTTTAGCCTTTTGTTTCCATTTTTCTTCGGCTTCATCTTCAATGCACAAAGGCGGAAAACCATATTGTGTACCGAAAGGCATTGCCGCTTTTAAACCATATTTCAAAAAAGAGGGCGCAAAATTTTTATAATTTTCAATAATTTCGAGAGCATCCGATTTATCATTAAATAGTCGGGTATTTTCAAGAAATTCGGTCGACATTTTTTGACGGTTTTTTCTTAAACCTAATGGTGCGCTGTGAATAATTACTCTTTTAAATAAATTTTCAGTTCCTTCAGAAATCATCAAATGAGCAATAGCATCACCGCCTGAAGACTGCCCGAAAAGCGTAATATTTTCCGGATCTCCACCAAAAGATCCGATATTTATTTTAATCCATTTCAAAGCTTCAATCAAATCAAATAAACCAAGATTGGCGGGTCTCTCCTGATTTCCGCCTAAAAAACCAAAAATTCCCAAGCGATAAGAAACCGCAACTATAATGACATTCTGTTCTTTCACCCAATCTGTAGGATCTGCCGTAGCAATGTCTCCGCAGCCAATTTCATAAGAGCCTCCGTGAATCCATACGATGACAGAAAGTTTTTCGTTTTCGTTACAATTTTCCGGTCTGAAAACTGAAATATATTGTGGCGATTCATCAACCTCAAAATCATCCAGATTGGTTTTTCCAATCATCTTTTCTAAAAGCGGACTTATATTTTGCGGACAAACGGGAGTTTTTTCAAGGAAAATAATTTCTGAAGCGGAAGGTTCAACGGGAATCGGTTTTTGAAATCTTTCAGAATGAGCATACCGAATGTTTTTAGCTTTTAAAATTCCGTTTTCTCTGAAAGCTAAGATTCTTCCGAAAGAGGTGTGAAAAGTGTGCGTATTACTATTCTGTTTTGCAGTCATCGATTTCAAGCCTAAGCTTTAGATAAATTATGAATACAATTTACAAATTTTTGTTTTTTATTTAAAACTTAATTCAGAGATTTAAACTCGCTCGGAGAAACGCCTACTTTGCTTTTGAACAGTCTTGTAAAATGCTGCGGATATTTAAACCCAAGATCATAAGAAATTTCACTGATGGATTTTGTTGCATCAAAAATCTGTTCTTTCGCCACATCAATCAGTGTGTTATGAATAAATTCCTGAGCGGAAATTCCGAGCTCTTTTTTAATAAGATCCCCAAAATAATTTGCTGAAAGGTTGAGCTGTTCCGCAAAATAATTAACCATCGGAAAACCAATATTTTTAGGCTTATCAGATTTCAAATAATCATCCAAAGATCTTTCAAATTTATTGATATAATTCTGATTGATATGATCTCTTGTGATAAACTGACGATCGTAAAAACGCATGCAATAATTCAGAAACAGCTCGATATTATTCACAATTAATGATTTGCTGTGCTTATCAATAGGCTGTTCTAGCTCAAATTTTATATTTTTAAAACATTCCAAAATAATTTCTCTTTCTTTTTCGGAAAGATGCAACGCTTCATGAACTTCGTATGAAAAGAAATTGTAATCTCTGATGTTTTTCCCCAAGTTGGTTCCTTTCAGCAGATCTGGGTGAAAAATCAATGCAAAACCTGCAGGCTGAATGTATGTGTCTGCGTTGTAAATTCCGTAAGTCTGTCCCGGAGCAATGAAAACCAGCGTTCCTTCCTGATAATCGTAATTGTGCTTTCCGTACTGCATGTCGCCACACATCACATCTTTCAGAAAAACAGTGTAAAAACCAAAGGTTCTTTTGAACTGACAAATAGGATCAGACTTTGAAAAATCGATCACGCTTACCAAAGGATGCATCGTTTCATGATTCACCATTTTGTTGTATTCTGAAACGCTGCTGTATATTTCAACTTCCTGATTTTCCATGAAGTATTTTTTAATTTTAATTCAAATTTACCAATTTCCAGACGACAATTTTGAGCGTAAGTAAAATTGGTAAATGATTCTGTAATTTATATAAGTATTTTTACATTTAAAGTATCGACTTTTGTATCAGAAAATTGATGGCCTGTTCTTTAAATTATAATATTTATTTTAACGCAAAGAGCGCAAAGTTTTTTTAAATGTTTGAAAATATTTTTCGTTCGCAAAGGCGTTTGACTTCGTCGAATCTACGATTTCACTCAACAAAGAACGCGAACATTTCAAATTATGAATGATTGTAGGTAATCAGTTTAGAAAAAATAGAAATAGTATAATCAAACTAAATTAAAAAAATATGGACACATTCACCGTAAAAGCTTTTGGAGCAGAATCTAAAACTGCCGATTTAGCAGAAATGAATATCGAAAGAAGAGAAGTTACCGCAAACGATATAGAAATTGAAATTCTGTATTGCGGAGTTTGCCACTCTGATCTTCACACCGCAAGAAACGATTGGGGCGGAACAAAATATCCTTCGGTTCCCGGTCATGAAATTATCGGAAAAATAACGAAAGTAGGAAGCGAAGTTTCTAAATTCAAAGTCGGTGACCTTGCAGGAGTTGGCTGCATTGTAGATTCGTGCGGACATTGCAACAGCTGCAAACATGACCTGGAACAATACTGCGAAAATGGTTTCACAGGAACGTACAATGGAAATGACAAGCATTTGGGAGGTCATACTTTTGGCGGATATTCTCAGAAAGTAGTTGTAGATGCAGGTCATGTTTTAAAAATTCCGGCAAACTTAGATTTGGCGGCAGTTGCCCCGTTACTTTGTGCAGGAATTACCACCTGGTCGCCATTAAGACACTGGAATGTAGGTCCTGATTCTAAAGTTGCCGTTGTCGGTTTAGGCGGATTGGGACATATGGCGATTAAATTAGCAAAAGGTTTGGGAGCTGAAGTGACTTTGTTCTCAAGAACTCCGGGAAAAACTGAAGATGCTAAAAAACTGGGCGCCGATCACGTTGTAATTTCTACAGATGATTCTCAAATGGATTCTGTAAAAGGAAAGTTTGACCTGATTATTGACACCGTTCCTTATGATCACGACGTAAATCCTTACATCAGCACTTTAACGATTAACGGAACCCACGTTTTGGTAGGTTTTATCGGTAAAATGGAAGATTCTTTATTCACTCCACCGATGATTATGGGAAGAAAATCGGTTGCAGGTTCTGTGATCGGAGGAATTGCCGAGACTCAGGAAATGCTTGATTTCTGCGGTGAACACAATATTGTTTCTGAAATTGAAATCATTAAAATGGTTTTACCCTATCCTGTTTTAAGTCGTCCTTTCAGGACTCCTAATTTTCTTTTTTCAGAGTTTTATTGAGAACTTTAATTTTCCCATCGATGGGCTGTGTGATTTTTAAGCCTAAAATTTCAGCAACCAAAGGATAGACATTAATGTTTTCAAACTCATCAATCACCAGATTATTTTTAAATTCCGGTCCCCAAGCGAAGAATGTGGCTTTCATTTCAGGAACAAGTTTCGGGTTGTAACCGTGTTTTCCTATTGAAGTTTTTTTGCCTTTTTCTAAGAATATTTTGGGTGCTTTTGGAATTAATAGAATCTGTCCGATTCTGTTGTATTTGTCATCTTTTGTTCGAAAATGAAGATATTTCGGAAGTTTTTTGTCAAGATACACATCGTAATCATCAGTTTGGTTGGCTTTAAGTTCTTTGTAAACTTTCTTTACCTCATCAGGATTTTTAACATAAACTCTTAACAGTGTCTGAGAATTATAAAAATCGAATCTGTTTTTATCTAAAAGCATAGCCGGAATTTCGAGTGGATTTCCGCCATCAACTTTTATCATTCCGTGATCTGAAACGAAAATAAAATTTACATTTTTTAAACCTAACTGATTTACTTTCTGAACCAGATTTCCAATCGCCTCATCAATCAAATGTACTGCAGCTTCTGTTTCTTTGGCTTCAGGTCCGAAATGATGTCCCGCCCCATCGACTTCCGGGAAATATAATGAAATAAAATGCGGCCTTTTTTCTTCAGGAAGCTTCAGCCAATTAATTATTTTATCTGCTTTTTCTGAAGGTGAAAATTTTTCGTGATAAGGATAATAATACGTTGGTCTTATTCCGCCTGCGTCACTTGCCGAGCCTACCCATTGCAAAGAAGCGCTGACTGTTCCTTGTTTTTCTGCCAAACTCCAAAGCGGAGTTCCGCCGTACCAGCTTCCGTCTTCTGCATTTTGGCGGTTGCTCATTGCATAAGCTTGTTTTCTTTGATAATCGTAAAAATAATTATCAATCAAGCCGTGATGAGAAGGATACAGCCCTGTAATCAAAGTCCAGTGATTCGGAAATGTAATGCTTGGATAACTTGGAATCATTGCGTTTGACTGAATACCTTCATCCGAATATTTCAAAAGATTTCGAGCATTATATTTTTTAGTATAATCATACCTAAAACCGTCTGCAGAAATCATAATCACGTAAGGTTTTTTCATTGCTTCAGCATCATTAAAACGATCAGGAATAACAATCTGTGCGGTATCTATAGTTCCTTTTTGAGCGTAAATTGTCAGTGAAACAATCAGCATTAAAAATGCCAATACTTTTTTCATTATAAAGATTTTGTGCAAAGGTAGCCTCCGAAAAATTCACAAAAAAGTTTCGTAAGTTAAAAAAACATTAAAACGATATTCTGAATGTTTAGGAATATTCTTCAAAAGGTCTTCCTGAGCAAAGGCAAAACCTGAAGCTAGCATTGACAAAAAAAGGAGAGCTTTTGTCATACACATAATTGTTGATTATTGGTATGACAAACTTATACACTAAAATTTTTAAACCTCGGTGATAAAGATCACCGAGTGAATTGTTTTTATCAATCAGATTTTAATATTATTACAATTAAATCCTAACATCCTCATTTACAAGTATTTTAATACCTTCTTTAGTCTGAATAATTTCGCCTTCGTTTTCAACTTTTTTTAAAAGTCGGCTCACTACCTCTCTTGAAGTTCCCAAATTGTGGGCAATTTCTTTATGAGTAAGCTTAATGGGGTTTTGCCCTGTAAGCGTAATCTGTTGTTTGATATAATTCATAATTCTTTTATCCAGCTTGTGAAAAACCGCATCATTTACCATATTCATAATATCTGTAAAACGAAGGTCAAATTCGTAATAAAAAAGCTTATTAATTTGGGGATATTTGATCAGCCAGTCGAGTAAAACTGTAGCCGGTATCACCAGAGCTTCAGTATCTTCTTCCGAAACAACGTATACTCTGCTTACAAAATCATTAAAAATTGTTGAAAAACTCATCAAACAGGTTTCTCCGGGTCTTATATAATTATAGATGAGCTCCCTTCCATCATTTAGAGCATATACTTTTAAACTTCCGCTTACTACAAAAGGAATATTTTTTATTTTATTTCCTTCTGCAAGGATCTCGGTTTTTCCTTTTATCTTTACCTGAGAACTATGTTTCTGAATTTCTTCTAAAAAATCATTTCCTAAAAACCCAAATTTTTCGATAATAAATTGTTGATATTTCATCTTTATTGTATTTTTATTACAAATATAATTTAATTATAAAAAATTGGGCCTAATTTTATTGCATTATTTTTAACTTATTTAAAATTAAAAGGTTCTTTTTTTGATTGAACTAAGCGCCTATTAAATTTTTATAATATTTTTCAACAAAGAAATAAGATTTTCAGAGGACTGAGCGTAATGCGTTTTAATAAAAACAATTTATTGATTTTAAATTATTCATTATCAAAGCAATTGTTAATTATTTTAATATTTTAAACAAATTTATTTGAATTAACAGTTTAAAAGGATACCGATGATAACCGTCTTAAAAACAAAAATACCCCGGTAAAACCGAGGTATTTTATCTTTATTGTAAGAAAAAATCTTAAGCGTTAACGTTGTTTCCTCCTAATACGAAAGGTTCAACTTCTTTGATTTCTCCAAACTGCTGCTCATAATTAGCAACATTTTGCTGAAGTGCAGCTAAAACTCTCTTAGCGTGAAGAGGAGCCAAGATTACTCTTGATCTCACGTTTGCCTGCTGTACACCCGGCATAAGCTGGATGAAATCTACTACAAACTCAGATGGAGAGTGGTTTACTAAAGCAAGGTTACAGTAAACTCCTGAAGCTACCATCTCGTTAAGTTGGATGTTGATGTTGTTTGGATCGTTGTTTTGATTTTGATTGTCCATTGTATAAGTTATATTTTTAAATATGAAATTTGAGATTGTGAAAGTATAAAAATAATTTCAAACCTCAAATTTCAAATCATTAATTTTAATTAAGGTCTTCGAATTCTTTCTTAGAACCAACAATTACATTTTGGTACTCTTTAAGACCTGTACCTGCAGGAATTCTGTGTCCTACAATTACATTTTCTTTAAGACCATTCAGGCTGTCTACTTTACCGGCAACTGCTGCTTCGTTAAGAACTTTCGTAGTTTCCTGGAATGACGCTGCAGACATGAACGACTTCGTTTGTAGAGCCGCTCTTGTAATACCTTGCAATACTGGTGTTGCAGTAGCAGGTAAAGCATCTCTTACTTCAACTAAAGCCTGATCTTCACGCTTCAATTTAGAGTTTTCGTCTCTTAATTCTCTCGCTGTAATCATCTGTCCAGGTCTGAATACTTTAGAATCTCCGGCTTCCGTAACTACTTTAAGACCAAATACTCTGTTGTTTTCCTCCAAGAAATCAAACTTATGCTCTAAAGCAGCCTCAAGGAACTGAGTATCACCTCCATCAACGATTGATACTTTTGTCATCATCTGTCTTACGATGATCTCGAAGTGCTTGTCGTCGATTTTTACCCCCTGAAGACGGTAAACTTCCTGAATTTCGTTTACTAAATATTCCTGAACCGCAGTTGGTCCTTTGATCTTCAAGATATCATCCGGAGTAACTGAACCGTCAGAAAGTGGCGAACCAGCTCTTACGAAGTCATTCTCCTGCACCAAGATCTGGTTTGATAATTTAACTAAATAAATTTTTCTCTCTCCAGTTTTAGCTTCAACAATCAATTCTCGGTTACCTCTCTTGATTTTTCCGTAAGAAACAACCCCGTCGATTTCTGTAACAACCGCTGGGTTTGAAGGATTTCTCGCTTCAAATAATTCGGTAACTCTCGGAAGACCTCCTGTAATATCCCCAGTCTTAGCAGCTTTTCTCGGGATCTTGATCAAGACTTTACCAGCCTTAATTTTTTCACCGTCGTTTACCATTAAGTGGGCTCCTACCGGTAAGTTGTAGCCTTTTTGCTCAACACCTTTAGAATCTACTACTTTTAATGTAGGTACGGCTTTCTTATTTCTGGATTCAGAGATTACTTTTTCTTCAAATCCTGTAGCTTCGTCAATCTCCAACTGGAATGAAATACCCTGGATAATATCTTCGTATTCTACTTTACCAGCAGTTTCTGCAATAATTACAGCGTTATAAGGATCCCATTTTGCAATGATATCTCCTTTCTTCACTTTATCACCAGATTTAACTAATAATTGAGAACCATAAGGTACGTTAGCTACCATTAACGGAGTTCTGGTTTCATTATCCGCAACCAATCTGAATTCTGTTGTACGAGATACTACTACCTCAGTGGTGTTACCGTTTTCGTCTTCAGAAGTAATTGTTCTTACCTCATCCAATTCTACGATACCGTCTCTTCTTGCAGAAATTGAAGGGTTTTCAGATACGTTTGTAGATACCCCCCCTTGGTGGAAAGTTCTCAATGTAAGCTGAGTTCCCGGTTCACCAATTGATTGTGCAGCAATAACTCCTACAGCTTCACCCATGTGAATCATCTTACCTGTTGCCAAGTTTCTACCGTAACATTTAGCACAGATTCCTTTTTTAGTTTCACAAGTAAGCGGTGAACGAACCTCAACTGCTTCAATACCGAGTTCTTCGATTTTTTTAGCTAAAGATTCATTAATGATCTGATCTGCCTGAGCGATTAACTCATCTGTTTCAGGATCGTAAATATTATGTAAAGAAACTCTACCTAAGATTCTTTCAGAGATTTTTTCAACGATCTCGTCATTTTTCTTAAGCGCAGTAACTTCTGTACCTCTTAAAGTTCCACAATCGTCTTCTGTAACGATAACATCCTGTGCAACGTCTACCAATCTTCTCGTTAAGTAACCTGCATCGGCAGTCTTAAGAGCGGTATCCGCAAGACCTTTACGAGCACCGTGAGTAGAGATAAAGTATTCTAAGATGGAAAGACCTTCTTTAAAGTTTGCAAGGATCGGGTTTTCAATAATTTCCGCACCGGTAGAACCAGCTTTTTGCGGTTTTGCCATCAAACCTCTCATCCCTGATAACTGACGGATCTGTTCCTTAGAACCCCTCGCTCCAGAGTCAAGCATCATATATACAGAGTTGAAACCACCTTGGTCAGTTTTCATTCTGCTCATGATCATTTCAGTTAATCCGGCGTTGGTGTTTGTCCAAACGTCGATTACCTGGTTATAACGTTCTGTATCGGTAATTAGACCCATGTTATAGTTGGCTCTAATTTCGTCTACAGTTTCAATAGATGAAGCAATCATTTGTTTTTTCTCAACAGGAACTACAATATCCCCTAGTGAGAAAGAAAGACCTCCTTTGAATGCATTTGAGTAACCTAAGTCTTTCATTGCGTCCAAGAACTTCACAGTTGTAGGGAAATCTGTATCAGCAAGGATCTTACCGATAACATTTCTTAATGATTTTTTAGTTAAAAGTTCATTAATATATCCTACTTGCTTAGGTACAATTTGGTTGAACAAAATTCTACCCACAGAAGTTTCGATCAATCTTGTAACGATTTCGCCGTTTTCTTTTACAGGAAGTCTACATCTTACTTTAGCATTTAAAGATACTCTACCTTCAGCGTAAGCGATTTCCGCTTCTTCAGGAGAATAGAATGCAAGACCTTCACCTTTTACTTTCATCTCTTCTGTAGAAGACAATTCTTTAGTCATAAAATAAAGACCAAGAACCATGTCCTGAGAAGGTACCGTGATCGGAGAACCGTTTGCAGGGTTCAAGATGTTTTGAGAACCTAACATCAATAACTGAGCTTCCAAAATCGCTTCTGGACCTAAAGGTAAGTGTACCGCCATCTGGTCACCATCGAAATCGGCGTTGAATGCTGTTGTTACCAACGGGTGTAGCTGGATTGCCTTACCTTCGATCATCTTAGGTTGGAAAGCCTGAATACCCAATCTGTGAAGCGTAGGTGCTCTGTTCAGTAGAACAGGGTGACCTTTCATCACGTTTTCTAAGATATCATAAACTACCGGTTCTTTTCTGTCAATAATTCTCTTTGCAGATTTTACTGTTTTTACAATTCCTCTTTCAATTAGTTTTCTAATGATGAACGGTTTGTAAAGTTCCGCAGCCATATCTTTAGGAATACCACATTCGTGAAGCTGCAAGTTTGGACCTACAACAATTACCGAACGCGCCGAGTAATCTACCCTTTTTCCTAATAAGTTCTGACGGAAACGACCTTGCTTACCTTTCAATGAATCTGAAAGAGATTTCAATGGTCTGTTTGATTCAGATTTTACTGCTGAAGATTTTCTTGTATTATCGAATAATGAATCTACTGATTCCTGAAGCATACGCTTCTCGTTTCTCAAGATTACTTCTGGAGCTTTGATCTCCAATAATCTCTTCAAACGATTATTTCTGATAATAACTCTTCTGTAAAGGTCATTCAAATCGGAAGTAGCGAAACGTCCACCATCCAATGGAACTAATGGTCTTAGTTCTGGTGGGATAACAGGAAGTACACGCATAATCATCCACTCCGGTCTGTTGATCATTCTTGTATTAGCACCTCTCAATGCTTCTACAACGTTCAATCTTTTAAGAGCTTCAGTTCTTCTTTGTTTTGAACCTTCGTTGTGAGCTTTGTGTCTCAAGTCGAAAGACAATGCATCAAGATCGATTCTTTTTAATAATTCCTCAACAGCTTCAGCACCCATTTTAGCGATGAATTTGTTTGGATCGGAATCATCAAGATACTGGTTCTCGATTGGAAGAGTTTCCATAATGTCTAGGTACTCTTCTTCAGTTAAGAACTCCATGTTTTCGAAATCAGAACCGTCTAATTTCTTAGCAATACCTTGTTGGATCACTACATATCTTTCGTAGTAGATGATCATATCTAATTTCTTAGAAGGAATTCCTAAAAGGTAACCGATTTTATTTGGTAAAGAACGGAAATACCAGATGTGAGCGATAGGAACTACCAAATTGATATGTCCGATTCTCTCTCTACGTACTTTTTTCTCCGTAACCTCTACACCACAACGGTCACAAACGATCCCCTTGTAACGAATTCTCTTGTATTTACCACAAGCACATTCGTAATCCTTGATAGGACCGAAGATCTTTTCACAGAACAAACCATCTCTTTCAGGCTTGTGCGTTCTGTAGTTAATAGTTTCCGGCTTAAGAACTTCCCCTCTTGAATCCTGAAGAATAGACTCCGGTGAAGCTAAACCGATGGTTATTTTATTAAATCTACTTGATTTATTTTTATTTGACATTTGTTAGATTTTAAATTTTAGATTTTAGATTTTAGATTAATTTTTGAATGTTTCCATTCAACATTTATAATTTAAAATTTAAAATTATTCCTCTAGTCTTACGTCTAATCCAAGACCTTGTAACTCGTGAAGTAGTACGTTGAAAGATTCAGGAATACCCGGTTCAGGCATTGCTTCACCTTTCGCAATTGCTTCATAAGTTTTTGCTCTACCAATCACGTCATCCGACTTCACAGTCAAGATTTCTCTCAAGATATTTGATGCTCCGAATGCTTCAAGAGCCCAAACCTCCATCTCTCCGAATCTCTGTCCACCAAACTGAGCTTTACCTCCTAATGGTTGCTGAGTAATCAATGAGTATGGACCAATAGAACGTGCGTGCATTTTGTCATCAACCATGTGACCTAATTTCAACATGTAAATGATACCAACTGTTGCAGCCTGTGTAAATCTTTCTCCGGTTCCACCATCATAAAGGTAAGTGTGACCGAATTTAGGAACTCCTGCTTTCTCAGTGTACTCAGTAATCTGATCAAGACTTGCTCCGTCAAAGATCGGCGTAGCGAACTTCAATCCTAATTTTCTACCTGCCCATCCTAAAACGGTTTCGTAGATCTGACCGATGTTCATACGAGAAGGTACCCCAAGTGGATTCAATACGATATCTACCGGTGTTCCGTCTTCCAGGAATGGCATATCTTCTTCACGAACGATTCTCGAAACGATACCTTTGTTACCGTGACGACCCGCCATTTTATCTCCTACATTCAGTTTACGTTTTTTAGCAATATAAACTTTAGCCAACTTCATGATCCCTGCAGGAAGCTCATCTCCGATAGAAATTGCGAATTTCTCACGGTTTTTAACCCCTTGAATATCGTTGAATTTGATTTTATAGTTGTGAATTAATTGTTTGATTAATTCGTTTTTATCAGCATCAACTGTCCAGTCTGCACCGCTTACGTTTACATAGTCTTCAACTGAAGTCAATAATTTATGAGTGAATTTCACACCTTTACCGATGATTTCCTCATCTAAGTCGTTGGTAACTCCCTGAGAAGTTTTACCGCTAACTAAAGTGTTTAATTTTTCAATTAAACTATTTCTCAACTCATCAAACTTAGCTTTGTAAGTATTTTCAATCTCTTCAAGCTTAAGTTTTTCTTCAGTTCTTTTCTTTTTATCTTTAATGTTTCTTGAGAACAATTTTTTGTCGATCACAACACCTCTTAATGATGAATCTGCTTTCAATGAAGCATCTTTCACATCACCAGCTTTGTCACCGAAGATTGCTCTAAGAAGTTTTTCTTCAGGAGTAGGGTCTGATTCACCTTTTGGAGTGATTTTACCAATCATAATATCTCCAGGCTTCACTTCAGCACCGATTCTGATCATACCGTTCTCGTCAAGATCTTTTGTAGCTTCTTCAGAAACGTTTGGAATATCTGCCGTCAATTCTTCCATACCTAATTTGGTATCACGAACTTCAAGAGAATACTCGTCAACGTGGATTGAAGTAAACCAGTCTTCACGTACAACTTTTTCGTTAATTACAATCGCATCCTCGAAGTTGTAACCCTTCCAAGGCATGAACGCAACCACTAAGTTTCTACCAAGAGCCAATTCTCCYTTTTCAGTAGCGTAACCGTCGCAAAGAACCTGACCTTTTACCACCTGATCACCAACTCTTACATTTGGTCTTAGGGTAATTGTCGTACTTTGGTTGGTTTTTCTGAACTTAGTTAAGTTATATGTTTTCGTAGCAGATTCGAATGATACTAAATCTTCGTCTTCGCTTCTTTCATATTTGATAACGATTTTGTCTGCGTCTACATATTCTACAGTACCGTTTCCGTCTGCGTTGATCAAGATTCTTGAATCTTTTGCAACCTGCTGTTCCAAACCTGTACCTACAATTGGAGCTTGTGGTTTCAACAAAGGAACGGCTTGACGCATCATGTTTGATCCCATCAATGCACGGTTCGCATCATCATGCTCCAGGAATGGAATTAATGAAGCTGAAATACCGGAAATCTGGTTTGGCGCAACGTCGATCAAGTTAACTTCAGAAGGCTCAACTACAGGATAATCACCGTCAAGACGAGCGATAATTCTGTCTGTTTCGAAAGCACCTTCGTCATTCAGTTCAACGTTTGCCTGAGCAATTACTTTATCTTCTTCGTCTTCTGCATTTAGGTAGATCGGATCTGCATTTAAATCAACTTTACCGCCTTCTACTTTTCTATATGGAGTTTCGATGAAACCTAAAGTATTGATTTTAGCATAAATACCTAAAGAAGAGATCAAACCGATGTTTGGTCCTTCCGGAGTTTCGATCGGACAAATTCTTCCGTAGTGTGTATGGTGAACGTCACGAACCTCGAAACCTGCTCTTTCTCTTGATAAACCACCAGGTCCTAGAGCAGAAAGTCTACGCTTGTGCGTGATTTCTGACAATGGGTTGGTTTGGTCCATGAACTGAGAAAGCTGGTTGGTACCAAAGAATGAGTTAATAACTGATGTTAAAGTTTTAGCATTAACAAGATCAAGCGGAGTAAAGATTTCGTTATCTCTAACGTTCATTCTTTCCTTGATTGTTCTTGCAATTCTAGAAAGACCTACACCGAACTGACCTGCCAATTGCTCACCAACAGTTTTAATTCTTCTGTTTGATAAGTGGTCGATATCATCAACCTCCGCTTTAGAGTTTACCAATTCGATCAGGTGTCTTACGATCGCAATGATATCTTCTTTTGTAAGAACCTCAGTTGTAGTAGGAATATTAAGACCTAACTTTTTGTTTAGTCTGTAACGTCCTACTTCACCAAGTGAATATCTTTGCTCAGAGAAGAATAATTTTTCGATAATTCCTCTTGCTGTTTCCTCATCTGGCGGATCTGCATTTCTTAACTGACGGTAAATATATTCTACCGCTTCTTTTTCAGAGTTGGTAGGGTCTTTTTGTAAAGTATTCTGAATGATAGAGAATTCGTTTGAATTTTCTTTGTGAATCAAAATAGATTTCACACCTGCATCCAAAATAAGATCTAAATGTTCTTTTTCAAGAATAGTTTCTCTATCCAAGATGATTTCGTTTCTTTCGATAGAAACTACTTCACCAGTATCTTCGTCTACGAAATCTTCGAACCATGTGTTCAATACTCTCGCAGCTAAAGTTCTACCTTCTACTTTTTTAAGGGCAGCTTTAGAAACTTTCACCTCTTCTGCAAGGTCAAAAATCTGAAGAATATCTTTATCAGACTCAAAACCGATCGCTCTTAATAATGTTGTTAAAGGTAACTTTTTCTTACGGTCGATATATGCGTACATTACGCTGTTGATATCGGTAGTAAATTCCATCCAAGATCCTTTGAAAGGAATGATTCTTGAATAGTAAAGTTTAGTTCCGTTTGCGTGGTAAGTCTGCCCGAAGAATACACCCGGAGATCTGTGTAACTGAGTTACAATAACACGCTCTGCACCATTGATAATGAAAGAACCACTATCTGTCATGTAAGGAACCGGACCTAAATATACATCTTGTACAACGGTCTGAAAATCTTCATGTTCAGGATCTGTACAGTATAACTTAAGTCTTGCTTTTAGAGGCACGGAATACGTTAAACCTCTTTCCACACACTCGTCGATCGAATAACGTGGAGAATCTACCAAATAATCTAAGAACTCCAATACAAATTGGTTTCTGGAATCGGTAATTGGAAAGTTTTCCTGGAAGGTTTTGTGCAAACCTTCTTTCTTTCTGTCCTCAGGAAGTGTATCTAGCTGGAAAAAATCTTTAAATGACTCTAACTGGATGTCTAAGAAATCCGGAGTAATGATTTTTCCTTTAGCCGAAGAGAAATTAATTCTCTCAACTCCCCTAGTTGTTGATGTTGTTTTACTCATAAAACTTTTAAGAAAGGGTTAAAAAATATTTTGTTTTTATTCAAAAATATCAGATAATCAAGAGTCAAGAAAAAAGTAAAAAGATTAAAGGAATATATAACTTTGGCGCCGTTATGTATGTTTCTTTTGCCTTTGTTTCTTTTGTCTTTTATCATCTAACTGCAACACCGGTATATCTTTTCACGGCGTAGTGCAAAATATTTTTATTTTTATTCTAAAGACGAAAAAAATAACAGTTACAGCAAAAACACAAAGCTCCCTTTCAAATTAATGAAAGAGCTGATTTTCAATATTTTACCGTGTTATGTTTAATTTTTAGCGCCAAAAGAGATTGCAAATTTACAAAATTTTATTTTCTTACACAACAAAAACCACTTCATTATGAAGCGGTTATAAAAATTCATTTTGAAATTTAGTACAGAATAAAAATTTTTACTGTAAAAGAGGATTTTATTGACTGAAATATTTTGTAAAATAGTTTAAGAGTCTGTTTAAAAATTAATAAATATGAATTTCATAATTGGTTTTTCGCAAAGGCGCAAAATTGTTTAAATTTAATATGCTTTAAGGCGCAAGGATTTTATCTTCGATAAAATTGATCATCAGCACTATAAAAGAAAAATCTTTGATTTTCTCCTTGTGCCTTAAACAAAGAACTTTTATCAAATCTTGCGTCTTTTCGTTATTTAAACAGGCTCTAAAAATAATATCATTTTTATTAATGCAACAAAATTTTTTTACCGTAAATAAATATCAAATAGATTTTGTGATATAAATAAAAAAAAAGCAACTACAAAATGTAGTTGCTCCTTTTATCTTTAAAGTAAATGATTACTTCTTACTTCAATTCTACTTCAGCACCAGCTTCTTCTAATTGCTTCTTAAGAGCTTCAGCTTCGTCTTTAGAGATCCCTTCTTTGATAGCAGAAGGAGCTCCATCTACGATGTCTTTAGCTTCTTTAAGACCAGCACCAGTTAAATCTTTTACCAATTTAACGATAGCTAATTTAGAAGCACCTGCAGACTTAAGAATTACGTCGAATTCAGTTTTTTCTTCAGCAGCTTCACCTGCACCTCCACCTGATACTACTACAGCAGCAGCAGCTGGCTCAATTCCGTACTCATCCTTAAGGATAGTAGCTAATTCATTTACGTCTTTTACTGTTAAGTTTACTAGCGTTTCAGCTAAATTTTTTAAATCTGACATTGTTGTAATGTTTTTGTTGATTATTTATTTAATTTTTTGAGTGTAATTATTCAGCAGCTGGAGTCTCACCTTCGGCAGCTGGAGTTTCCGGAGTTTCAGTAGCAGGAGCTTCTTCTGCTGCAGGTGCAGCTTCTTCAGCTTTAGCTTCTACTGTCTCAGGCTTGTTTTGAAGAGCAGAAACAACTCTTTGAATTGGAGACTGAAGTAATCCGATGATTTCACCGATCATTTCTTCTCTAGACTTGATGTTTACTAAAGTATCAAGGTTGTTGTCACCAACATAGAAAGTTTCTTGTACGAAAGCTGATTTTAAAGCCGGCTTCTCTTCTTTTTTTCTAAAGTCTTTGATTAATTTTGCAGGAGCGTTAGCTGTTTCAGCAATCATTAATGCAGAGTTACCTTTGAAAGTCTGGAACATTTCAGAGAAATCTACTCCGTCAATTTGTTCCATTGCTTTTTGCAAAAGTGTATTTTTTACCACTTTTACTTTGATATTTTGCTTGAAAGCCTGTCTTCTGAAATCAGAAGATTTAGAAGCATTCAAACCGTCTAGATCTGCTACATAAACTACTTTAGCATCCTGAAGCAAATCTTTGATCTCTTGTATCGCTACAACTTTTTGGTCTTTTGTCATTGTCTTAAGGATTATAATTAGTTAACAGATTTAGTATCGATTGCAATACCAGGACTCATTGTAGAAGACAAATAGATCGACTTCACGTAAGTACCTTTAGCAGCAGTTGGCTTCATTTTGATCAAAGTCTGGATCAATTCCTGAGCATTTTCCTTGATTTTAGCAGCATCGAAAGATACTTTACCAATACCAGCATGGATAATACCGTATTTGTCTACTTTGAAATCAATTTTACCAGCTTTTACTTCAGTTACTGCTTTACCAATTTCCATAGTTACAGTACCTGATTTAGGGTTTGGCATAAGACCTCTTGGTCCTAAAACTCTACCTAATGGTCCTAATTTACCCATAACAGCCGGCATAGTAACGATAACATCAACGTCAGTCCAACCTTCTTTTATTTTTTGTAAATATTCGTCAAGACCTACATAATCAGCACCAGCTTCTTTAGCTTCAGCTTCTTTATCTGGAGTTACTAAAGCCAAAACTTTAACATCTTTACCAGTTCCGTGAGGAAGAGATACTACACCTCTTACCATTTGGTTTGCTTTTCTTGGATCTACACCCAATCTTACAGCGATATCTACAGAAGCATCAAACTTTGCAGTGTTCACCTCTTTTACAAGAGCAGAACCTTCTTCAAGGTTATAGATTCTTCCTTTTTCTACTTTGCTTAAAGCTTCCTTTTGCTTTTTAGTCAATTTTGCCATTTCTCTAAGTATTAAGCGTTAAAAGTTGGTTTAGTTCCTGTTACTCTTAATCCCATAGATCTAGCAGTACCTGCCACCATAGAAACTGCAGAATCGATTGTAAAGCAGTTAAGGTCAGTCATCTTGTCTTCAGCGATCTTCTGAACCTGAGCCCAAGATACAGCACCTACTTTGTTTCTGTTTGGTTCTCCGGAACCACCTTTGATCTTAGCCGCATCCATCAACTGGATTGCTGCAGGAGGAGTTTTGATTACGAATTCAAAAGATTTGTCTTCGTACACTGTAATTACTACAGGTAAAACTTGTCCTGGCTTATCTTGGGTTCTCCCGTTAAATTGCTTACAAAACTCCATGATGTTCACACCTGCAGAACCCAAAGCTGGACCTACTGGTGGAGAAGGGTTAGCTGCGCCACCTTTCACCTGAAGCTTTACCATTTTAAAGACTTTTTTAGCCATTTTTTGTTTTTTAAATTTGAATAATTAATGAGTTTGGAAGCATTTATTATTCAGCAGGTTACCGCACTCACATAAAGTAAACCTACTTTTCGGACTGCAAAATTATGAAATATTTTTTAATTAGCAAATACTTAACTGATTAAAATTCAGAAAATAAAATAAATAAAAAAGTACTCCTTAGTTATTTATAATTATATATGATACAATTATGAGATTCTATTAAATTTTTGATGAAGTTTTCCTGAAGCTAAAAACCTTATTACGAATAGAAATTATATTCTTATCACAAAGATGTTGCTTTATCAATTTTAAAACAACTAATTATAATTCAATAAATATTAAGAATATCAATTGTATATTTGTTTTAAAACAAAAAAAACCGCTCAAAATCTGAACGGTTTTTATATTTTAAAAAGTATGAGTTATACTTTCTCTACCTGCATATAGCTCAACTCCATTGGAGTTTTTCTTCCGAAGATCAAAACAGATACTTCTACTTTCTTCTTATCTTCAAGAATTTTTTCTACTGTACCGTTGAATCCGTTGAAAGGACCATCGATTACTTTTACATTCTCTCCAACGATGAATGGAATTTCTGCATCAGTAGCAAATTCTGAAAGCTCATCCATTCTACCAAGCATTCTGTTAACCTCAGATTTTCTCATCGGTACAGGATCTCCGCCTTTAGTTAAACTTAAGAAAGAAATTACACCCGGAATGTTTTTTATAACGTGAGGAATTTCTCCCATCAGATCTGCTTCTACCATCAAGTAACCTGGATAGTAAGGTCTTTCTTTAGGAACTTTTTTTCCGTTTCTAAGCTGAATCACCTTTTCCATAGGAATAACCACCTGAGTAACATACTGCTCAAACCCTAAACGTTTGATTTCTGTCTCAATATAGTTTTTCACTTTATTTTCCTGTCCGCTGATCGCTTTCAGTACATACCATTTTAATTCGCTCATTATTTAGAAAATAGTTTTTATTAGTTGAAGCTGTTAATTAATATTCCTAAGATGTTGCTGATTGATTTTGAAAACAACTCATCAAC
>NZ_JBFRGA010000027.1:0-34453 GCF_052115105.1 Chryseobacterium sp. 2TAF14 | reverse complement strand
TTCTTGTTGGGAACAACGGAGCAAGTAAAGCTTATGTAAATGCAAAAGTAAAAGATTGTGAAGAAGTTGGTTTTCAGTCAAGCTTAATTAAATTTCCAAGTACGGTTTCTGAATCTGAATTATTGGAAAAAATCGATGAACTAAACAAATCCAAAGCAGTTGACGGATTTATCGTCCAGCTTCCTTTGCCGGATCAAATTGATCAGGAAAAGATCATCAATGCCATCGATCCGAGAAAAGATGTTGACGGTTTCCACCCTGAAAATTTCGGGAAAATGGCTTTGGAAATGGATACTTTCCTGCCTGCAACTCCTTTCGGAATTTTAACATTACTGGAAAGATATAATATTGAAACAAAAGGTAAAGACTGCGTGATCATCGGAAGAAGTAAAATTGTAGGAAGACCAATGAGTATTTTAATGGGAAGAAAAGATTTCCCGGGAAATTCTACGGTTACCTTAACGCATTCTTACACAAAAGATATTGAAGAATACACTAAAAAAGCAGATATCGTAATCACAGCTTTGGGTGATCCTCACTTTTTAAAAGGTGAAATGATCAAAGACGGAGCCGTAATTGTTGACGTAGGAATCACAAGAGTAGACAACGATTCTCCAAAAGGATATTATTTGGCGGGTGACGTAGATTTTGACAGCTGTGCAGAAAAAGCAAGCTGGATCACGCCGGTTCCGGGAGGAGTTGGACCCATGACAAGAGCGATGCTGATGAAAAACACCATCATTGCTTACAAAACTTCAGTCTATAACGACTAATTAAAAAATGAATTTAGTAGAAGATACATTATTAAAAGAAGGTAAAATGCTCCCGGTAATGGAGCATTTTTACACTATTCAGGGAGAAGGTGCACATACAGGAAAAGCAGCCTATTTTATCAGACTTGGTGGTTGCGATGTGGGTTGCCATTGGTGTGACGTGAAGGAAAGCTGGGATCCGAATCTTCATCCTTTAATGAATGCAGAAGAAATTGCAGAAACTGCTGCCAAACATTGTAAAACCATTGTTTTAACCGGCGGCGAACCTTTAATGTGGAATCTTGATATTTTAACTGGAAAATTAAAAGAATTGGGATGCACGATTCACATAGAAACTTCAGGAGCATATCCTTTGAGCGGAATCATCGACTGGATCACGCTTTCACCAAAGAAAACAGGACTTCCGAAAGAGGAAATTTATCAGAAAGCTCACGAGCTGAAGGTAATCATTTTCAACAACAACGATTTTAAATTTGCACAGGAACAGGCTGAAAAAGTTTCAGAAAACTGCAGACTATATCTTCAGAGCGAGTGGAGCAAACGTGATGCAATGTATCCGAAAATGACAGATTTTATTCTTGAAAATCCTCGTTGGCAGGCATCGGTACAAACACACAAATATTTAAACATCCCGTAAAATTGTTTATATTAGCTTTTGTGTTTCGTTAGGAGAAGATGCAAAGAATTCGATACTCCCGTTATCTAAAATCAATTATCATATTGCTTGACCTTTTGGTTCTTGCAGGTGTTTTTGTAATTTATTTCCTGAATACTTCGCGGGAATTGCTTCACAATCGGGAAATATGGTACGAAATCTCTTTTCCCTTACTTCTTGTAATATCATTCTGGATTTTATTAAGCGGAAGAACCAAGATTTATAACATCTCCCGAAATCTTACCTATATACTTTTCGTAGAGCGCATCATTGTTCATTTTCTTTTATTTATAATTGGCTTGATATTGATTCGGAAAGTGAGCGGAAATCAATTTTTTGGTTCAGAACTTACCTGGCTATCACTCTATCTTTTTGTTTTCATTTTTTTATTAAAATCTACTGTTTATTTTTTGATAAGGTACATCAGATCAATGGGGGTTAACCACAGGAATGTGATGTTTCTTGGTGAAAATAATTCGACGGATGTTTTAAAGAAAATAATTGAAGAAAGAAAAGATTTTGGCTACATGATATTTAATTATGATTCATCTGATCTAAATATTGAGAATCTTGTAGATTTTTGGAAAAAAAACGGAATTCATACCTTATTTATTCCTACAGAAAATTCTTTCAGCAGTGAAACGGAAAATAAGCTCTTCAGACTGGCAGAAGCCAACAAAGTACACATATCTTTAATTCCTAATATCTCGAAGAACAATTTTTTCTTTTATGATTTGGGATATATTCAGACACAGCCCATTTTAACCCAGGCAAAATATCCTTTAGATTATTATTCTAATTTTTTGCTTAAAAGAACCTTCGACATTATTTTTTCGGTCTTGGTTTTGCTACTCATTTGTTCGTGGCTGTTTCCCATTATTGCAATTTTAATTAAAAAAAGCTCTAAAGGTCCCGTATTTTTCATTCAGAAACGATATGGTTTTCATGAGGAAGTTTTTAATTGTATTAAATTCAGAACCATGGTTGTAAATGAAGATTCTGCATCTAAAACAACAAGCGTAAATGATGCAAGAATCACCAGAATAGGAAAGTTTTTAAGAAAAACAAGCCTTGATGAGATGCCGCAGTTTATCAATGTCCTGAAAGGTGAAATGTCTATCGTAGGACCAAGACCTCACATGTTGTCTGTTGATAATTATTACAAACCAAAAATAGGGAGATACAGTTTAAGAAGTTTGGCAAACCCTGGAATCACGGGTTTAGCGCAGGTAAATGGTTTGCGAGGTGACGCAGGAGATGTGGAAATTGAAATGAACAAGAGAATTCTTGCCGATGCATTTTACGTCAGAAACTGGAGCTTCGTTTTAGATATCGTGATTATTTTAAAAACCATTTTATTAGTAATAAAAGGAGATAAAAATGCAAATTGAGATCAGGTTCCGTGAAAATAAGTTTAAATTTCAATGTCAAATTCATACTTAGTGTTAACCTCAGTCTTAGACAAATTAAATAAAAATAGCCTAATTTAGCAGAATGTTAAAAAAGTTTTTTACAGCCGTCGGAGAATACATGATTCTTATCGGTAAATCTCTTCAAAAACCTCAGAAAATGAGAGTTTTCTGGAAGCTGTTTATGCGAGAGATCAATGACTTGGGAGTCAACTCATTCGGGTTGGTTATTTTCACGTCTATCTTCGTAGGAGCGGTAGTTGCCATTCAGATGTTTAACAATTTCGATGCATCATCGTTCCCCATTCCTCCTTCTTTTGTAGGATACGCCACCAAAGCAGTTTTAGTATTGGAATTTTCACCTACGATTATCAGTTTAATTCTGGCAGGTAAAGTAGGCTCATATATTGCATCAACTATCGGTACAATGAGGGTTTCTGAGCAGATTGACGCATTAGATATCATGGGAGTAAACTCTCCTAATTTTTTAATTTTACCTAAAATAATTGCCTGTCTTATCTTTAATCCTATTCTTATTGCAATCAGTATTGTTTTTGGTATTGGAGGAGGTTATGTTGCAGGGATACTTACAGGAAACTGGACGACTGCAGATTACATCGCAGGAATCCAAATGTATATGCCAAATCTTTTCGTGTATTATGCATTTACAAAGACCATAGTTTTTGCCTTTGTAATTGCCACTGTACCTTCTTATTTTGGATATTTTGTAAAAGGTGGCTCATTAGAAGTGGGTAGAGCAAGTACACAAGCTGTGGTTTGGACGATGGTATTCATCATTATTTCCGAATTAATTTTAACACAATTAATATTAAGCTGATGATTGAGGTAAAAAATCTTAAAAAGAGTTTTGGTGATGTTGAAGTGCTTAAAGGAATTTCAACCACCTTCGAAAAAGGTAAAACAAACCTGATCATCGGGCAGAGTGGATCGGGAAAGACCGTTTTTCTTAAAAGTCTGCTTAACGTTTATCAACCCTCATCCGGAGAAATTCTGTTTGACGGGAAAGATATCAACGTTATGAACCGCGAAGAAAAACAGCATCTAAGATCTGAAATCGGAACATTATTTCAGGGTAGCGCCTTATTTGATTCTTTAACTGTTGAAGAAAACATCATGTTTCCGCTTGATATGTTTACCAATTTAACGTTCAGAGAAAAGAAAAGAAGAGTTTTTGAGGTAATCGGAAGAGTACATTTAGATAAAGCCAATAAAAAATTCCCTTCTGAAATTTCCGGAGGTATGCAAAAACGTGTGGCAATTGCCAGAGCAATAGTAAACCACCCGAAATATCTGTTTTGTGACGAGCCCAATTCAGGACTAGATCCCTATACGTCTAATGTAATTGATGATTTATTGCTTGAAATTACAAAAGAATACAATACCACAACCATCATCAATACCCATGATATGAACTCGGTAATGACAATTGGCGAGAAAATTGTATATCTGAGATTAGGCATAAAAGAATGGGAGGGCAATAAAGACATCCTGATTACCGCAGGCAATAAAAATCTGATCGATTTCGTTTATTCATCAGAATTATTCAAAGAATTGCGTGAGTATCTTTTAGAGAATAATAAAACAATTGAAAATACTATTACAAAAATAGACGATAATGAAAAAAATAATTAGCGCAGCATTTATAGGATTTTCCGTTTTGGCTTCAGCACAGATTTCTTTGGCAGCAAAAGCGAATGTTGCAATCCCGACAAGCTCAGCTTCTTGGGAAAACTTTAAAACTGCAGCAACCAATACGGTAGAGCAAAAAGGAAAAAATATTACCGGATTTAACGTTGGTCTATCTTTAAAAATAGATTTACCGACTGCATTGTACGTAATGCCAGAAATTTATTATACCAATTTCAGCAACGAAGTGACCGTACAAAACGATATAAGCGGAGCTCAAACTACCATTAAGGCTAAAAACAGCAGAGTAGACATTCCTGTTTTGGTTGGGGTAAATGTCTTGGGAGATTTTTTAAGCGCTTATGTAGGTCCAGTTGGAAGTTTCAATTTAGCTAAGAATGATAATTTTGATAATTTCGTACAGAAAGTAGATGCCAAAGAGTTCACAGTAGGTTACCAATTGGGTGTACAAAGTGAAATTAAAAAGCTGATTCTTTCTGTAAGATACGAAGGTGCTTTTTCTAAAGATCAGAGAAAATTCATCAACAATGTAGCAGGATCAAGTCAGGAAATCAATTATGACAACAGATCAAGTTTATTCTTGCTAGGTTTGGGATACAAATTTTAGTCAGAACTTATTGTTTATAATAAAAAATCCTCAAATTAAATTTGAGGATTTTCATTTTGTCGTTCAAGCTCAGCCTGACGTTGTTCAATTTCGATAGCCTGCTTTTCCAGCTCTTCTTTTTCTTTTTGTAGTTGTTTAAACTCCTGTCTCTTGGCTTCAGCTTTTATAGCGCTTCCTTTGCTTACATAACCAACCATTCCGCCAAATATCAAACCTATTCCAATTCCTGCCATCACACCCATCACATGCGAAATTGTAATTCTCTCAACAGTAAAATCTGTTGTCAGATAAAAAAGTAAGGCAGATACCGCAAGAAGTATCATTCCAATAATCGAAATACTTTTCATAACAGTGTTTTTTTTATGGTGAATATTGACTTATAAATTTAAAAAAAATTTATCAATTTTAGCTAAGCTAAATGAAATATAAGTTTAATTTTAAACTTTTCCGCCTGCTTTTTTATAATATTCTAAAGCTTTTGGTAAATCTTTCTGAATGTCTCCAACTCTCGTTCCCGGACTTGGGTGGGTAGATAAAAATTCCGGCTGTCGCGCTCCTGAAGATGAAGCCTCCATTCTTTGCCAAAACGGAATCGCCTGACGTGGATCATATCCTGCAATTGCCATTAGGTTTAGTCCCATTTCGTCTGCTTCAGATTCCTGAGTTCTTCCATATTTTAAAAGAGCTACTTGTGAACCTACAGGATAAACCTGCTGAAAAATATTAGACCATTGCGCATTTGAAATCGTGCTTCCTAAAAGAGCACCACCATATTGTGCGACCATTGCCTGAGAAATTCTTTCATTGCCATGACCTGCCAAAGCGTGAGAAACTTCATGTCCCATCACTACAGCAAGACCTGTTTCATCTTTAGTAATCGGAAGAATTCCGGTGTAAACAGCAACTTTTCCACCCGGCATACACCATGCATTTACCTGATTATCCTGAAGAAGATTAAATTCCCACTGATAACCCGACAGATCTGCACTTCTGCCGATACTTGCATAATATTGTTCTGCTGCTGTTTTTATCTTATTTCCGACTTTTTTAACCATTTGAGACTGGGCTCCTGTTACAACCTTAGACTCTTTCAAAGCCTGCTGATATTGTTGCACTGCCGAAGAAGTTATCTGAGGATTAAGCGTTCCTATCTGCAGAGATTTTCTCCCTGTCATCGGGTTTGTTGTACACGCTGCAACTGCAATGGCAGCCGCTCCAATTCCTAATAAATGAGTAATTTTCATAATTATGCCTATTATTACTGAATCTTAACAATTTCTATTCCAAAAAAAAATCTTGAAATTTGTTTTTGCATACATTTTGATGTATAAATTTACTAATTTTAATCTTATGAAAATTTATATAAAAATAATCTCACTTTTTGCCTTCATCTTTCTTTTTCAGAATTGTGCATCGCAAAACACTGACCCACAAATAGTAAACAATTTGGTTAATTCTGATGAGTTTACGTTTCATGCCGAAAAAGCAAATCCTATGAACTACGATGTAATTAATATTTTAAACTCTATGCCAAATAACCCTTCAACAAGAATTTTACAATTAGATAATGGAAGCTATACTATAGAATTAAAAGAAGGAAAAATGGAAGTAATCCTTCCATATTTTGGAAGAATATTTAATCCAAGCTACAGAACTTCAGATAACAGCTACAGGTTTACCTCAAAAGATTATACGGTAACCAAAAATCAAAGTAAGAAAGGCAATTGGGTTTACAAGATTAAGCCAAATGATGTGAAAAATGTTTCTGATATCAACATAGAAATTTTTAAAAACGGAACTGCTTTAACATCGATAAGAAGTAACGACAGACAGCCTATTTCTTACAATGGGTATATTTCGAAAAATACAGAAACGAAAAAGGAAAAACTTTAGTCGTGCTTCGGGTTTCGTGATACGAGTTTTAAATATTTCAAGAATCTTAAAACTCGGAACTCAAATCTCGGATCTTGAATCTCTTAAAAACTTTTCTACAAATAATTTTGCTTCGGTACTTGGATTTGAAATCCGGTCTGAAGCATTTTTTTTATGCTGAATATAAGCTTCTTTTACAGAATTATTTTTCTTCATTGTTTCCAGAATATATTCCTGAACCCAATATTCAAAGCGTTTCTCAGATTGCTGAGTTCGCACTTCATCAAAACGATTTGTATTCTTTTTTAATGAAATAAAATCATCAATTTTTTGATAGACTTCTTTCAAACCTTCATTATGCAAAGCAGAACCAAGTAAAACAGGAACTTTCCAGTCTTTTTCTTTAGCAGGAAGAAAATCTAATGCTCGCTTCAGCTCAAGCTTGGTGCTTTTAGCTTTTTGCAGATTGCTTTCTTCGACTTTATTAATGAAAATAACATCAACCATTTCCATAATTCCGCGCTTGATACCCTGAAGCTCGTCGCCGCCGCCAATAATTTTCAGAAACAAAAATACATCGGTAATATCTGAAACCAAAACTTCAGACTGCCCCACTCCAACGGTTTCAATTAAAATATAATCATAACCTGCAGCTTCGCAAATCATCATCGTTTCAAAAGTAGTATTGGCAACTCCGCCCAAAAAACCTGAACTTGGTGAAGGACGAATAAATGCATTTTCTTCTTTTGCCAATTCTTCCATTCTGGTTTTATCGCCCAAAATACTGCCTTTATTAATCGCAGAACTGGGATCAATAGCTAAAACCGCAACTTTTTTATTATTTGAAATTGCTAATCTTCCAAAATTTTCGATAAAAGTAGATTTTCCGGCTCCGGGAACTCCTGTAATTCCCACCCTGATTGATTTTCCGGTTAACGGAAGGATTTTTTTTAAAAGTTCTTCAGCCTGACTTCGATGTTCGGGTTTTGTGCTCTCAACTAAAGTAATGGCTTTTGCAATCAGGCGCTTGTTGCCCGATTTTATCCCTTCTATAAAGTCTTCTGTTGAAATTTTCATCCGAATATTCCTGTTTTTAAAGGAAAGATGCAACCTTTCGGTTTTATTTATTCAAAAATATAAAAATAACCTGCAAAATCCGAGAAAAAGCCTATTAATTTTAATGCTTCTAAATTATAGATCTAAACATCAATCACCTTTAAAATTCGTTATTTTTGTTTTAAACAATTAAAAAGAATATGAAAAGTCTATTTGCAGCAGCAACATTTATCCTGGTCTTATTAGCATCTTGTACTCCGAAATCAACACCTGTAGCCGAAGCTCCGAAATCAGCAACAAGCACAGCCGAACAAATAGCCCAAGGAAAAACAATCTACGAAACTGCCTGCAAAAGATGCCATAAATTGTACGAGCCGACAGAATTTACTTCTGTAGAATGGGTAGGAATTTTGAACGCAATGGCGCCAAAAGCAAAACTGACTGACGAACAACATCAGTGGGTTTACGATTATGTGGTGTCTGTAAAAAAATAAAATATTCAACCAACCAAAAATATCATCATGAAAAAATTAGCTTTAAGTATGATTTCAGGAGCTGTTTTTATGGTTTCCTGCGGACCAAAAAGTACAGCCGTAACGGGTCCTAAATTTACCTCAGCTGAACATTTGACTCAGGGAAAAACGGTTTTTGAAAATTCATGCAACAGATGTCACAAATTACCGGATCCGGCAAAACACGACGATCAAGGGTGGATTAAAACCTTAAGCAGAATGGCTCCAAAAGCAAAATTAACTGATGAGCAACATCAAATGGTTTACGATTATCTGATTTCTGTAAATAAAAAATAGGCTTTCTTTGAAAGTCTTTTTTTGTTTTATTTGGTTTGATATTCAGAATTAATTGACAAGCAAAGCGAATTGACAATTCACAATTCACCTATTAAATTCACATTAAATCAATCCCCAAACCAGGTTTTCCGGATAGAATAATCTTGCCGTTTTCTACAAAATTTCCTGTTGCATAATCATTAGATATAAGATTGGCTCCGTCTAAATCTGCAAAATCTGTAAGACCGGTTAAAAGACAACCTGCAGAAATCCCCACTGTAGATTCTGTCATGCAGCCGATCATGATTTTATAATTTAATGCGCTTGCTTTTTTAATCATTTCTAAAGCGGGAGTCAAACCGCCACATTTCATCAGTTTGATATTGATGCTTTTGTAATAGGGAATCAGTTCTTCCAGAGACTCAATATTCTGACAGTCTTCATCTGCCATCCAATTGGCAAAACTTTCTTTTTTTAAAATTTTATAATGATCAATCGGTCTTGGCTGTTCAAGATAAGAGAAATTTTGAACCTCACAATTTTCCTGAAGCCAAATACAATCTTCATCGGTAAAACTTGCGTTTGAATCTAAGGCAATGTTTTTATTTAATTGTAATAGTTTTTCAATATCAATTTTATTTAAACCTTTGCATTTTACTTTAAATCGAGTCCATTTGCTTTTCTCAATTTTTTGAATCTGCTGATCAATACTTCCGATAGAAATAGTGACTGAGCTTTCAACTAAATTTTTAGACGGAAGATTATTTAGTTCTAAAAAGCTTTTGTTTTCGAGCTTTCCAAACAAATCCCAATACGCACAATCTAAAGCCGAAAGTAAAAACGAATGTAGGTTTAAGCCTGATAAAAATTTGAAAAATTCTTTAGGATGAATAATTTTCTGAGACTCTATTTGATACTGAATTTCTTTTAATTTCAAAACAAAACTCTGCAGATTAATTTGATAATAATCAATCGCAACACACTCGCCATATCCTTTATAATTTTGATGAGACAGCTCTATCAACAAAGCGTCACGATGATTGTAATTTCCGTACGCAATGGAAAATGTTTCTTTTAAATGAAGCTTTTTTATTATAAAATCTATCTTCATTTCTTATCCTATTGTATAATTATAAGACCTGATTTCTATCCATACACCATGCGTTTTTTTATAAACAGCCATATGAAAAGACTCTCCTTCTAAAGGATCACAAAGAGAGGAATCCAGAACAATACAGATAGTTTTATCCTTATTAAAAAAAGGAACGCAAAATGTTTTGAGACATTTATTTTTATATTTTTTTCCAAACTCTTTCCAAAAATAACTATCTTTTGTATTCCTCAACTTCTCTAATTCATCGGCATTAGTATATTGCAATTTTCTATTTATTCTGTTTTTATCCAATTTAAAACTACGAAATATTTCAGCTTGCTTTTGATAAAATATAGAATCATTTTTTAAGAAAATAGCATCATCATATATTGGCTCAATTCCAAACTTTAGAGGTGACGGAGGCGGATATGGCTCATTATCATTATAAAATAAAGCATCAAAATCTGTGGTTTCTAATGATATATTATAAACATAATTATGCTGAGAATTTTCAGCCTCAAACTTATCTATTAATTGATTTAATACTTCATATTTCAAATCTAAAGTTTCATCTTTTTGGATTATTTTTTTTCTCGCTTCGTTCTTTTTGCAGGAAATCAATAGTAATAAAATCAAAAATAAATAGTTCTTCATAAATTAAATTTACAAAAAAATGAGACTCATTTCGTCTCCTTCTTCTTTTTATTTTTCTTTGGCATTTTAGATTTTATAAATTTCTTTCTGTCTTTTACAATATCTAAACTATATTGGTTAAAACAATATTTTGATGCCTGATCAAGAAATTTCAAGGCATTGTTAAAACTTCCTCTTTTCTCAGAAAGCAGTGCTCTGTAAAACCACAAAGTCGCTTTATCAATCCCTTTTATTTTCAATGAATATTCAATCAGCTTTTCGGCTTCCTGCAAATCTTCGTTATCCAAAAGACATTTGATGTAATATTTTGGCGTATTGAGATTGGTCACATCGCATTGCATCGCCTCTTCAAAATAGAGCTTTGCTTTTTCGTAATCGATGAGCATTTCGCTGTAGATTCTTCCCATCAGACAAAGCGAATCTGCATCTTCAGGATCGTAAGACAGCGCATAATTCAATGCTTCCAGACAATCCGGTAAGCTGTAAGGATAATTATCCAGAGCTTCGAAATAATATTTACTTTTAGTTAAGGTCATTTTTGTATTTTTTTAATTCGTTTTTCAGCTGGCTTCTTTCTTTTTTGAAAGATTTTTCCTGGTAATTCTTTTTAAAATCTGTTCCCGAAAATTTTCTAATCGGATTTCCGCGCTGTACATTCAAGTGATTGTTCCAGGTTTCCTGCATTTGTTTTTGAAGCTGAATAATATTCTGTTCCAAAACTTTTTCTTTCAGTCTTTCGATAGAAAGTTTTTTATTTTCCAATTGTGAGYGGGAATCCTGCACGAAAACACTTTGCCCGGTCGGAATATGAGTTGCACGAACGGCAGTGTTTACTTTATTCACATTTTGTCCGCCATTTCCCTGACTTCTCGTCGTCTGAAACTGAATATCTTTTTCATTAAAATTAATTTTTTCCAAACCTTCCAGTTCAAAAATTCCGATAAACCAGTTGCTTCTTTTATGCAATTTTCGGAAGGTACTTTTTCCAATCCAGCAAATACTTCCTAACCAATTTTTTAAAAAGTCATTTAAATTTTTTGATTTTAAAAGCAACGTTACTGATTTCAATGTCAGGTTTTCATCTCCATTTTCACGATGGATGATTTCGTAATCTATTTTATGATCTTTTGCTTCCTCAAGGAAAACCTTCAGAACTTTGGCAACCACCCATTGACATTCCAAAGGTCCTCTTCCTGAGGTTATTTGTATTAATTTTTCCATTGTTATTTAATTTGTTGATAGTTGTTAGTTGATGGTTGTTAGCAGGAGTTTCCTCATCAACAAACAACCATTAACAATCAACTAAATTATCTATCCATCCTTACAATTCTTGGCTGGAAAGTTCCCAGAATATCGACCAATTCGCTTTGTGCATTCATCACTTCGTTGATGTCTTTGTACGCCATTGGTGCTTCTTCTGCATTTCCGCCCATCAAAGTGACATTCTTTAGTTTTAATTCTTTTTTGATGTCATTTTGAGTGAACAGATTTCTGCATTCGCCTCTCGAAAAAGCTCGTCCTGCACCGTGAGAAGCAGAATTTAAAGAATCCGGATTTCCTTTTCCTCGAACGATAAAACCTTTTGCCGTCATTGATCCCGGAATCATTCCCAATTCATTTTCGTTGGCTGGAGTTGCACCCTTTCTGTGAACGATCACTTCTTTTCCGTTGTGGATTTCTTTCCATGCGAAATTGTGATGATTTTCGATTCTTGCTTTTACCCTTCCGCCGACTGCTTTCACCAATCTTCTGTGAATATCATCATGACAAGCCGAAGCATAATCTCCTGCGAGATTCATCGCTGTCCAATATTCTAAACCGAGATGTGTATTCAAATCAAGCCAGGCGAAGTTTTGCGCTTCTTTTGGTAACGGACATTGCTCTGTTGCCACTCTTGAATAATATTGTGCGATTTCGGCTCCCAATCCACGCGAACCGCTGTGCGAAAGAATTCCCAGATATTTTCCTTTCGGAAGTGCAATTTGCACATCTTCTTCCGTGATTTCCACTTCTCCGAATTCTACGAAATGGTTTCCTCCGCCTGAACTTCCCATTTGTTTAATGGCTTTTCCTTTTAATCTTCTTAAAATCGGAATCATATCAAACGTGTCTCTGTCAAAAATTTCGTGGTCAACATGAGATTTATGCGTTTCATACATCCCGAATTTTGTATGTTCGGCAAGAGCTTTTTCGTATTTATCTCTTGCTCCGTCGAGATATGAAATCGGGGTATCCAAAATGCTTAAGCTCATTCTGCAACCAATATCCATTCCGACTCCATAAGGAATTACGGCATTTTCTACGGCGAGAACTCCGCCAATCGGAAGACCGTAACCGCTGTGTGCATCGGGCATTAAAGCGCCCTGCGTTGAAATTGGAAGTTTCAAAGCGGTGTACAACTGGTTTTTTGCTTCCTCTGAAATATTGTTTCCAAAAATTTGAAAAGTTGCTCTGTTTGTATTGAGCATTCTTTTTTCTGTTTTTTTTGATGAAAGCAAAGCTTCTGCGATTTGCCCAAAGGTTAAATCTTTTTCAAATTCTTCCGGATTTTGCAGAATTTCCTTTAAAAGAGATTTTACATGATGAATATTTTTGGTTGCAAAATTTCTTTTCATGACTTCCAAAGCGATATTAACACTCTGATTGTTTGGATAGCCTATTTTTAATATATCTTTTCCTTTTAGTTTTAAATTTCCCATCTTTTTAGATTTTAGATAATAAATATGAGATGATAGACATTCTCGCATCAAATGTTTTGTCAACTATAGTTTTAGTTGAATTGTTTTTTGTCATTGACTACAGCGAAATTTCGATTTGACAAAGAGGAAAAACCTATTTTAATATGTTGAGATTCTTCAATTCGCTTCGCTGCTTTCAGAATGACAGAGCGTTATTTTAGCACCGATGGAAACGGCATCCTTTTTTTCGCATGCCTGAAAGAGCATTGGCAAAAAAAGATACAGTGGGCAGCGGGAAATAGCTCCTAAAAAAAATCGATTTCGGGGAAACTGTTTTGAGTTTGAATATTGCGCAATAAAAAACCCGAAAATCTTACGACTTCGGGTTTTGATATTTCAATATACTGTTATTCTATGAGTGTACCAAACCACGAAGCCTCGCCTTTGCAAAAGGCAATCCTACTGTTGAATGTTGATTGTATTTGAACATTGCTTCGTTGTTTTTTAAATGGTTAAACTTGATTTTCAGTTGCAAAGATATAATTTTTTTTGAATTACAATATAAAATTTGAAAATTATTTATCACTTAATAATGATTTTATTACAGCTAAAAATTATTTAAACAAAAATATAAGAAGAAAAAAAAGACCATCAAATTGATGATCTCATTTATTTATAAAGTAGATTTTTTTAATCTTTAGAGCCTAAACTGTCCATTGTATCTTCTATTCCGTCGCTGTTTGGAGAATATACTCTTTCTCTATCAAGGAAATAAACATTGTGTCTTGCTTTTGCAATAATGCCATTATAAACATCTTCCGGCAAACCTGATGTTTCTGCATCGCCCTGATCTACTGAAGGTTTATTATAAATTTTTAATGCTCCGTGCTGATCTAAAACTTTTTTTGCGTTTTGCGCATCGGTAAGAGTGGAAGCATAAACCACAAGATTGATTTTACCTACACTTTCTTTGCTGTATGCTGCTAAAAGCTCATTATCGTTTACGAAAACATGATCCCAAAAGCTTTTTGTTTTTTCATCATCTATGTATTCGTTCGTTGAAGACTCTTCATTAAAWCTTGATTTAGAAACGATAATGTCTGCTTCCAGAAACCCGTTGTTTATCAAATCTGATTTTATTTCCTCTGTATTTACATTTTCCGGAAACACTGAAATTACTGTATAAGCCATAATATTTTATTTTTTGGTTATCGCTTACAGTACAAAAGCTGTGCAATTTGAGGTTTAATAAAATGTTAATTTATCTTATTTAAAAACTTTTCCAGAATATCGACCGCACATTTCGGCAGATTAGTTCCCGGTCCAAAAATGAAATCGGCTCCGTTTGCGTAAAGAAATTCGTAGTCCTGCTGCGGAATTACTCCACCCACAACAATCGTGATATCTTCTGCTCCTAGTTTTCTCAATTCTTCAACTACCTGCGGAACCAAAGTTTTGTGACCTGCCGCCAAAGATGAAACTCCCAAAATGTGAATGTCATTTTCTACCGCCTGCTTTGCAACCTCTTCCGGAGTCTGAAATAGTGGCGCAACATCTACATCAAAGCCCATATCTGCAAAGGCCGTTGCTACTACTTTCGCACCACGGTCATGACCATCCTGTCCCATTTTTGCCACCATAATTCTTGGACGACGACCTTCTTCTTCTTCAAATTTTTGGGTAAGCTCAAGTGCTTTTCCGAAGTATTCATTTTTACCTGCATTCATAGCGTAAACTCCTTGTATGGTTCTGATGTTGGCTTTGTAACGACCGAAACTTTCTTCCATCGCATCGCTCATTTCACCTAAAGTCACTCTTCTTCTTGCTGCTTCAATACACAATGCTAAAAGATTTCCGTTGCCTGTTTTTGCAGATTCACGGATTTCATTTAAAATCTGCTCGACAGATTCAGGGTTTCTACTCGTTTTTATTGAATCTAATCTTTCAATCTGTTTTCTTCTAACTTCGGTATTATCAATATCTAAAATTTCGATTGGAGTTTGTTCTAAAGCTGATTTAAAAGAATTAACACCAATAATAAATTCTTCGCTACTGTCAATTTTAGCCTGCTTTCTCGCAGCAGCTTCTTCAATTCTCATTTTCGGAATTCCGGCTTCAATTGCTTTGGTCATTCCGCCTTCTTTTTCCACCTCATCAATATATTTCATTGCCTCTTCGATCATTTGCTGCGTCAAAGATTCAACGAGATTGCTTCCTCCCATCGGATCCACAACATCGCAAATTCCTGATTCCTGCTGAAGAATAATTTGTGTATTTCTAGCAATTTTTGCCGAATAATCTGTCGGAAGTGCAATCGCTTCATCCAAAGCATTTGTATGTAAAGATTGAGTTCCGCCTAAAGCTGAAGATAAGGCTTCAATTGCCGTTCTTGTAATATTGTTAAAAGGTTCTTGTTCCGTTAAAGACCAACCTGAAGTTTGAGAATGTGTTCTTAAAGCTAAAGATTTCGGATTTTGAGGATTAAATTGCTTCAATAAAGTTGCCCAAATATATCTTGCGGCACGCATTTTAGCAATTTCCATGAAATGATTCATGCCGATTGCCCAAAAGAAGGATAATCTTGGAGCAAAATCGTCGACATTCATACCTGCTTTTATTCCGGTTCTTACATATTCCAAACCATCGGCTAAAGTGTAAGCCATTTCCAAGACGGGAGTTGCTCCCGCTTCCTGCATGTGATAACCTGAAATTGAAATTGAATTGAATTTCGGAATATTTTTAGACGTATATTCAAAAATATCGGCAATAATTTTCATGGAAGGAGTCGGTGGATAAATGTAAGTATTACGCACCATAAATTCTTTCAGAATATCATTCTGAATTGTTCCTGAAAGCTTATCCTGAGAAACGCCCTGCTCTTCTGCAGCAACAATATAGAAAGAAAGAATTGGCAAAACCGCCCCATTCATTGTCATGGAAACAGAGATTTCATCCAAAGGAATTTCATTGAACAAAATTTTCATATCTTCAACAGAATCAATCGCAACACCGGCTTTTCCAACATCGCCTACAACTCTTGCGTGATCTGAATCGTAACCTCTGTGTGTCGCCAAATCGAATGCCACGGAAAGACCTTTTTGTCCAGCTGCCAAATTTCTTCTGTAAAACGCATTGGATTCTTCTGCTGTAGAAAATCCTGCATATTGACGGATCGTCCAGGGTTTTTGAACGTACATGGTTGAGTAAGGTCCTCTTAAGTAAGGAGCAATTCCCGGAGAAGAGTCTGCAATGTTTTTATTTTTTACATCTTCTGTGGTGTATTTTGATTTCAGCTCAAGCCCGTCTTTTTCAAATTGATAGATTTCCTGCTGATTTTCAGATATATTAAATTGAGGAGTTTTGTTCTTTATTTCCCTTCTCATTTCTTCAGATTTAAGGTTTTAAAAATAAGCATTTTTGGAATAATGTTTTGATGTTGATTTTCAATTGAAAATGAAGATGTTTTTAAACGCACAAAGCTCGCTGAGATTTTTTGATTTGAATGCTTTTTTAAGTTCGCAAAGCGTTTTACTCAGAAAGGTTTAAAGATTCAAATATTTGGAAAATAACACATTAGCCACATTAGAGTTTTATTATCATTCTGTATAGAAAGAACACATTAGTGTTTGATAATCTTTGATTTTCGTTTATGTGATCTCAATATTTTTAAATTCAAAAAAAAAACTAATGAATTATTTGTTATAGTATGGAAAATTAAAAATTATTTTAACACATTAGTCACATCAGAGTTATTATTCTCATTCTGTATAGAAAGAACACATTAGTTTTTGAAAATCTTTGATTTTCGTCTGCTTTAATTTTTTTACAATAATAGGATTTTATCCTATTCTTTATTAAATCGTCCTTTCAGGACTTCTTAATGGTGTAAAACACAAAAGCGAAATTGTATTGCTACAACTTCGCTTTTTAAATTTTATTGATGGGATGGGAAATTATTTTTGTAATTTTTTAATTCCCATTTCATACAAAGCAAAAGAAATCAAATCTGCATTTTCGCTGATTACCTGATCTGTTGCTCTTCCTGCTCCGTGACCGGCATTTTTCTCGATTCTTACCAAAATTGGGTTTGCACATTTTTGTTTTTCCTGCAATTCTGCCCCGAATTTGAATGAATGCGCCGGAACTACTCTGTCGTCATGATCACTTGTAATAATCATTGTTGACGGATAACAAGTTCCTGCTTTTACGTTATGAACCGGAGAATATGATTTTAAATAATCAAACATTTCTTTGTTGTCTTCGGCAGTTCCGTAATCGTAAGACCAGCCTGCTCCAGCGGTAAATTTATTGTATCTCAACATATCTAAAACACCCACTCCCGGAAAGGCAACTTTAGCCAGATCAGGACGCATTGTCATTGTTGCTCCGACCAAAAGTCCGCCATTTGATCTTCCTGAAAGCGCCATATATTCTTTTGAAGTATAACCTTTCGATTGTAAATATTCTCCGGCTGCGATGAAATCTTCAAACACGTTTTTCTTCTGCATTTTCGTTCCTGCATCGTGCCATTTTTTACCATATTCACCACCTCCACGGATATTCGGAACTGCATAAATTCCGCCATTTTCCATCCAGATTGCATTAACAACAGAGAATGAAGGCTGCAAACTGATGTTGAAACCGCCGTAAGAATAAAGAATTGTAGGATTTTTACCATCCAGCTTTATTCCTTTTTTGTAATTGATCATCATCGGAACTTTGGTTCCGTCTTTTGAAGTATAAAATACCTGCTCAGAAACATAATCTTCAGGATTAAATTTCACTTTCGGTTTCTGGTAAATTTCAGATTTTCCTGTATCTGCATTGAATTTATAAGTTGTTCCCGGAGTAATGTAATTGCTGAAAGAATAATACAATTCTTTCTCTGTTTCTTTACCCCCAAAACCACCTACATTTCCTTTTCCGGGAAGAGAAATTTCTCTGATCAGTTTTCCTGTTTTGTCGAACTGTTTCACCTGATCGATCGCATCAATCATATACGTAGCAAAGAAATAACCGCCGCCGCCGGAAATTCCCAGTACATTTTCTGTTTCCGGAATAACGTCTTTCCAGGTTTCAGGAGAAGGATTTTGGATGGTTGTTTTCACCAAACGCATATTTGGAGCATCTTTATCGGTAAAAATGAAAAGATTATCACCTTCTGTATCTACAATATTTGCATTGATGTCAAAACCTTTGTTTATCTGAACAAAATCGCCACCTTTTTTCAGGTCTTTCACGTACAATTCGTTTCCGTTGGTTGCATTGGCTGCAGAAATAATCAAATATCTCTGATCTTCGGAAACTCCTGCTCCCAAATATCTTCTCGGCGTTTTATCTCCACCAAAGATCAATTTATCAGCAGATTGCTTTGTTCCTAATTTATGAAAATAAACCTTGTGTTTATCTGTCATGCCGGAAAGTACGGTTCCTTCTTTAGGCTTATCGTAGCTTGAATAATAGAATCCTTCATCACCCTGCCAAGAAATTCCGCTGAATTTTACATCAACCAAAGTTTCATCGATTTGCTTTTTAGTAATAGCATCAATGATGATGATTTTATTCCAGTCGCTACCTCCTTCTGAAATAGAATAGGCTGCCAAATTCCCTTTTTTGTTGAAAGAAAGCTGAGAAAGTGAGGTCGTCAGTTAATTGTTTCACAATTTCTTGTCTAAAAGGAATTTTAGATAAATAGTTCTGGCTATAAGCAACTTCTTCATCTACCCATTTTTTTGTAGGTTCTGAATCGTTTTCTAAATCTCTATACGGATCTGCAACGGCAGTTCCAAAATATGTATCTGTCTGATTTCCTTTGATCGCTTTAGGATAAGTCATTTTCTGAGCATAAACTGTCGCCGAAAACAATACTCCGGCTGTTAATAATATAGGCTTAAAATTCATAGTAAAAGGATTTTCTCAAAAATACACAAAGTTGCGGGAATAAAAAAGACCTCTAAAAATAGAGATCTCTTTTAATTATATATTAGAATTATAAATCAGGATTATTTCTTAATCAATCCCAATTCAATCAATCTTTCATGTAAAAATTCTCCGGCTGTTGTATCTTCATACAACTTTGGATTGTTTTCGTCAACACAGTTTTCTAAAGCATTCAGCGACATTTCGCTCACCGGATGCATAAAGAATGGAATAGAATATCTTGAAGTTCCCCACAATTCTCTTGGCGGATTTACCACCCTGTGAATAGTAGATTTAAGCTTATTATTGGTGTGTCTGGAAAGCATATCTCCAACATTGATCATTAATTCGTCTGGCTCTGCAATCGCATCAATCCATTCACCTTTATGGTTTTGTACCTGAAGACCCTTTCCCTGAGAACCCATCAAGAGAGTAATCAGGTTGATGTCTCCATGAGCTGCTGCTCTCACTGCATCATCCGGTTCCTGAGTAATTGGGGGATAATGAATAGGTCTCAAAATAGAGTTTCCCTCTGCAATTTTATCATCAAAATAAAATTCATCAAGACCAAGATACAATGCTAAAGCTCTCAAAACATATTTTCCTGTTTTTTCAAGCATCTGATAGGCTTCTTTACCCACCTCATTAAATTTTGGAAGCTCATCTACGGTTACATTGTCAGGATATTCGCTTTTGTATTTTGAGTCATCCGAAACATACTGTCCGAAATGCCAAAATTCTTTCAAATCTCCTTTTTTGAATCCTTTTGCGGTTTCTTTACCGAAGCCAACATAGCCTCTTTGTCCACCAATTCCGGGGATCTCGTACTTTTGTTTGGTTTCTGTTGGGAGTTCGAAGAAGTTTTTTACTTCTCCATAAAGATCGTCTACGAGTTTGTCGTCTAGGAAATGTCCCTTTAAGGCTACAAAACCAATTTCTTCGTAAGCTTTTCCGATTTCATTTACAAATTTCTGTTTGCGTTCCGGGTTGTCCGAAAGGAAATCACGCAGGTCTACACTAGGTATTTTATCCATTTTATAGAAATTTTACGTGGAGCTAATTTACTGATTTTAGATTTATTATAAATTAATAATCCCGCATTTTTTGCAGCTTTAAAAATGTTGGCTTAAAATGAGAATCACAACAAAACAAACTGTACATAAACCTATAATATTCTTCTTTTTAGGGTTGAATCTTTTATTTCTTCTTAATTCTACCACAGCAATAATAAAATTGCCTAAGCTAAATCCGGGTAATGGTAGCAGATTCAGAAGTCCAATAATAGTACTGCAAAAAGCCAAAACTAATATTTTGCCTTTGAAAATATCTGTTGTAATATTAATTCCTCTGATTTTTTTATAATCTTTTTCAGGAATGATAAAATTATAAGCTCCTTTGATATTGGTTTTGTAGCTTTCTAAAACACTTGTAAAGCTAAATTTTTCTTCGGTGTGTTTTATTTGTTGAATTTTTTCTCCATCGATATTTGGCTTTAACCTCACTTTCACTGGAGTTCCTTCAGAATGCAGAATCTTCGCTATATCATTATCATTTATTCTTAGCACTTTATAACTATTCTGTCTCATTATTTTTATTTCTGAACCTGAATTCATTAAAATATCGATCCCAATTTTATCTGTATTTTTAACCGGTTTATTATTTATTGATATAATTTTATCTCCGTTTTCAAAGCCTAATTGCTGCATTGTTTTATTAAATTCCAAACCATAAATTGCATCTTCATTACTAATGTAATTAGCTTTGGGAGAAAAAAGATGCACAAAGAAAAAAATAAAAAACACAACTAAGAAGTCAATACACAAACCTGATAATTTCAAAATAGGATTATATTGTTTAGCTTTTGAAAAAATAAATTTTGGAAAATAATTTCCTAAAAAATGAATTAAAATTGATAAAATGATCATTGTGCTTTATAGATTTTTATTTAAAATAGGATCATTGCGAATGTACAAAAGTTTAAGAAATCAATAAAAAACATTTAATTTTGCTCTATGAAAAAATATTCTTCTAAGAGAAGTATTCAGGTACTTGCCAATATTCTTCACCAGTACGGAATTTTAGACGTTGTGATATCTCCGGGATCCAGAAATGCTCCTTTGGCGATACATTTTTCAGAGATGGATGATTTCAACTGTTTCAGCATTGTGGATGAAAGAAGTGCTGCTTTTGTTGCGCTCGGAATGGCAATGAGCGACAAAAAACCTGTTGCAATTACCTGTACAAGCGGTTCTGCGGCGGCAAATTATTATCCTGCAGTTACCGAAGCTTTTTATCAGAATATTCCGTTGTTGGTTTTAACAGCAGACCGACCGACCGATTATGTTGATCTTTTCGACGGGCAAACGATCAGACAAAATAATCTTTTCCAGCAGCATTCTTACGGAGATTTTCAGCTTGTGGAAGACAGTAAAGATGCTGCGGAAAACATTAACTCTGACCTTATAAAAAAAGCGGTTGAGCTTTGTTTTGAAAAACAAGGCCCGGTTCACATCAATATTCCTTTAGAAGAACCTTTGTATGAATTGGTTTCGGAACTTCCTACTTTTCCTCAGATTGAAAAGACGATTAAAAAGAAAGATTACGAAATCCCTTCAAATTTAATTGCAGACTGGAATACTTCACAGAGAATCATGATTCTGGTGGGAACAAAAGGTTACAGTCCTGAATTGGAAAACCAGCTCTCTCAATTGGTAAAAAACCATTCGGTTGTGGTTTTAAGCGAAGCCAATTCAAATATATATCACGAGAAATTTTTCAGGCATATCGATCGTTATATTTTTGCATTTACCGAAGATGATTTTAAAACTTATGCGCCCGATTTACTGATTACTGTTGGACAAAATGTGGTTTCTAAAAAAGTAAAACAGTTTTTAAGAAGTGCACATCCGAAACAACATTGGCATCTGGATGAAGTATGGCAACCCGACACGTATTTTTCCCTGACCCAGAAAATAGAAATAAAACCGGAAGTTTTCTTTTCTAAATTATTAAATTTCATCAACTTAGAACCGAGACCTTATTATAATCTTTGGGATGTTTTACGAGACAAAAAAGATAAAAAGCATCACGATTTTTTAAATTTAGCTGAATTTTCAGATTTTTATTTCTTTAACAAAGCTTCGCACAGCATTCCTGAGAACTACAATGTACATTTCAGCAATTCTTCGGCGATCCGTTACGCACAGCTTTTCGACTTTGGTAAAAGAAAAATATATTGCAACCGCGGAACAAGCGGAATTGACGGTTCTACTTCCACCGCAATGGGTTTTGCCATCAAAAACCAGAATCCGACTTTATTAATTACAGGAGATTTAAGCTTTTTCTACGACATCAATGGGTTGTGGAACCAGTACATTCCGCCTTTTACAAGAATTATCATTTTTAATAATGGTGAAGGAAATATTTTTAAAATCATTCCTGGACCGGGAAATGCCAACTCAAATACGGTCGACGAATTTATTTCAACAAAACATCACAAAAATGCTGAACTTCTGGCTAAACATTTCGGTTTTTCTTACGTGAAAGTAGAAGATGACRGAACTTTAGACCGTGTTTTTGAAAATTTCTTCAAGCCAGATTCTAAACCTAAAATCATGGAAGTCATCACGCAAGGCAAAAATAATGCTGATACGCAGAAGGCTTATTTTAATTTTTTAAAAGGAATCTAAGAAAATATTAAACCATTAAGGAAAAATTAAGCAGTTAAGAAAATTAAGAAAAAATCAATAGATTTTTAGCACGAGGTACCTTTCAAGACTAAATCTTAATTTTCTTAATATCTTAAATACATCTTAATGGTTAAAAAAAGATTTATTAATTTATAAATCTGTTAAAGTATTTTTTTTAATTAAATCAAATATCCAAATAATCATCGCTTCCCGGTAGATTAATGATCTTGTGAATCGGGTAAACAAACATGTCATCAAAGTCATTCAACGCATTAATCAATTGAAAATGTGAAAATTTTTTGATATTTTGCAAAGTAATTTCTGCTTCTTTTATTTTCTTCTTCTTCAGAAGGTTTTGTCTTTGTACACCATTCAAAAGATAAGTTGACGGCGTAAACCAGTCTTTCCCTTTTTGGAACAGGATGTTTGAAAATGAAGTATCGGTGATGTGATTGTTTTTAACTATGATAATTTCCTCAGCTTTAGATTTCATCTTCATTTTATCGAGCTCTTTACGGTCTTCGAACTTAAAAGAATAGTCATAGCTGTTGTTTTCTACCAACTGAAAATCCTGTATTTCCGGGATTGCGTAAGGAATCATCATCGTTCTGAATTTTTTATCAAGATCATACGTGATTCTCAGTTTGTACAAACCGTCTTCGTCATGATTGAGGTTATTAAAAATCTTCTCTAAATCGATAGAACCTTCTTTCCCAAAATGGGAGAAAGTCGCATTCACACGTTTCTGGTGAAATTCTAATAAGAATAACTCCTGATCTTCTACTTTAATACTTTCAATGAATTGGGACATAAATTTTATTTTTCATTTCCTGATACTCGTCTTCTAACTTGCTCATATGCGTAATTCCGCCACCGCTTTTAAAATACAGCTGATCGCCTTCTTTTTCGATGAACCGAATCATCACACAGCTGTCCAGATCTTTTCCGTCAAACCAGCCGCAAACTCCGGTGTAAAAACCTCTGTCGAAACCTTCCGCTTCAAGGATTATTTCTAAAGTTTTAGGTTTGGGAGCTCCTAAAATTGAACCTGCCGGAAGAAGCTTTTGCATAATGCTTCCTATTTTTCCTTTAAATTCGGGTTTCAGATTTCCTGAAATTTCAGAACTCATTGCATACAGATCTTTCTGTTTTGTTTTTAAAAAATCAATATGCTGAAATTTATCGACCTTCACCTCATCTGCAACCATGCTTAAATCGTTTCTGAGCAGATCAACCACGGTGTAATGTTCGGCTTTTTCTTTTTTATCGTTCTTCAAAATTTCAGCAGCATTTTCCAAAGATGCATCAATCGTACCTTTCATAGGATAGGTTATGATTTTATCATCAATAATCTTCACGAAAGTTTCAGGAGAAAAAAATACGAAAAAATCTTTATATAAAACCTTGTATTTTGCATGAGAATGATGAAAAATTTCTCCCAAGTTGAGATTCGTTTCAATTCTGGTTTTCCGGGTGTAATTGGTAAGGTAAGAATTTCCTTTGCGAATATTTTTCTGAACTTGATCGAAACCTTTTTTAAAGCTTTCCATAGATTCCGGAAATGATTTCCATTCTATTTTTTTGTTTAAAGCGTCTTGTTTTTTTACATTTGAAAACATCTGAAAATCAATCAACAAATCTTCTTTTTCAAGTTCGTTTTCTGTAAAGAATTCTACCTTGTCGACGAGAAAGTCTATGATGAAGAAAAAGGGAACTTTCTGGCGTGAAAGTTCGTCCATCTCAATAAATTTTTGATGATTCGCTGAAAACATTCCGCAAAAGTAGTTATTGATGTTTACTTTTGCATAAAATTTTTTCAATGCAGGAGAATTATCCACAGAAACCGGGAATCGATTTTATTTTAAAGCAGGCGTTTTTTTACTGGAATAAAACATTGGTGTACCAATTGGTGTTTTCGGCTGTCTACTTTTCTATATTTATTGCAGCATATTTTTATATCGAAAGTAGATTTGGAGTTTACAACCAGCTTTCAAATGCTTTTTTAGAATATTTTAAAGTTGGCCCAAAAGGCGCAGAAGTCTTAAACCAGAAGATGGAAACTATAAAAGCTAGCGCAAATTTTACTTATGCAACATTTGGTGTGCTTATAGCCTCGGCTTTTTTATATCCTTTAAATTTAGGCTTTTTTCAAATTTTCAGAAAAATTGATTTAAATGAGCCAGTTGAAATATCAGACTTATTTGTTGGCTATAATGGTCTCAATTTTTTCAGATATACCTCTTATTTTGTTTTTTGGTTTTTAGTATTTGACATGCTCAAACCTACATTTGTTTTACCCATTTTTTGGATAATGATCACTTTATTTATGGCGCCTCTCATGTTTTTCCAGAACAAAACTATTTTTGAAGGAATTTCTTTAAACTGGAAAGCTTTAAAAATGTTTTTCATTGAGATATTGGTTTGTACAATCGTTGCTGTTTTGTTTAAATACATCGGTTTTGCGATCTTTTTAGTCGGCGGATTATTTACTTTTCCGTTCTGGAATGCGATGATTTATTCGTTATATAAAACTATTTTTACTGAGAAAGTCTGATTTTAATAAATGGGTGATGTTTTTGTTCTCAAAAAAAATTAAATTTGAGAAACATTAAAAAATAAACACCATGTCAGAATTTAACGAATTTGATCAGCAAGGTTCTGTACCTGAAAGAAGTACAGGATCTATTATTTCTCATGCCTTCGAAATGTACAAAGGCGTCTTTCTTTACGCTTTGGTAACGATGATCATTTACCTGATTGCAGATTTTGTATTGCAGTCTGTTACCGGATTAAATTTTTATTCAAATTACAGCAGCTTCAGAGACTTTGATGAAGACAATTACAGAAACATCCTTGTAAACAGACCGGGAATGTCTCTTTATTATTCATTTTCGGGTTTGCTGAGTATTCTTTTGGCGCCTCTTTATGTTGGTTTAATATATATTGCCAATAAATTTAATACAAAATCTGCGATCGAGTTTTCAGATCTGTTTATTGGCTACCGTCAGAATCTTGGGAATATTTTACTGTATAGTTTAGTTACCAATATTATTTTATGGGTTTCTGCGCTGCTATGTGTGCTTCCTGTGTTTTTTGTTTACCCGTTGTTTCTTTTGGGTTATCCTATTCTTTTGTTTGAAAATGCAAATGCGATGGATGCGATTTCAAAAACTTTTAATATCGCCAAAGAAAATTACAGTGTTTTTATAGGAACTGCTTTTTTAGGCATTCTAATTAGTGCTGCAGGAATTATTTTGTGCTGTGTTGGTATAATTTTTACTTTACCGTTTATCTATATCGCAATGTATTCTATTTACTGTGCATATTTAGGTAAACCACGACAAATAACATATAATAAATGATACCACACAACAAAGAAAATCAAATCAGCAGTGTAGTGATAAAGCAAATTTTTCTGCTTGCTATTATTTTGATTTTAGCGGCGTTAATCTGTTTTAACCTTGCACTTTTCATTCCCTCTGTTTTAGGAGCGATTACAATTTACGTAGTCTGCCGAAAATATAATTTCTACCTTCAGGAAGAGCGGAAATGGAAACCTTGGGCTTCTGCTTTGGTTCTTATGTTGGCAAGTTTAATTATCATTATTCTCCCGGTATATTTTATTGCCGATTTACTCATTGAAAAGCTTGGAAATGCACAAGCTTACATGGAAAAGTTTAACATATTTATAGAGAAAATTCATACGTTTATTAAAAAGGAAATAAATGTAGATATTCTAAGTAAAGAAAATATGGCAAAAGTAAAGGATTCTGCAGGACGCTATTCTACAAAAGCATTAAGCGGAACTTTTAATACTTTGACAGTGGTAATGTCGATGTATTTCATTCTTTATTTCATGTTTGAAAAACCAAGATTGTTTGAAAGAATTTTGGCTTCAGCAGCCCCCTTAAAAAGAGCAAACGTATCTTTGATTGGCGAAAAAATGCGCAAGCTAATCATGGCTAATGCAATCGGTCTTCCTGTTGTTGCTTTAGGACAGGGAATCATTGCACTGATCGGTTATTTCATATTTGGCGCACCAAGTCCTATTTTGCTGTTTGCATTAACGGCAGCCGCATCGATGATTCCGGTTATAGGCGCAGCAATCGTATATGTTCCGATCTGTATTTTTATGATTGCAGAAGGTCAAACCGGTCCCGGAATCGGTCTTGGACTTTACTGCATGATTGTGGTTGGGTTAACCGATAACGTGCTGCGTTTTACATTACTTAAAAAGCTGGAAGACATTCATCCTTTAAATACCGTTTTCGGAATTATCATGGGAATGAATCTTTTTGGATTTATGGGATTGATTTTCGGACCCATTTTGGTTTCTTTCACTTTACTTTTGATCCAGGTTTACAGAAATGAATTTTCGGATGATGAGATTCCTGAAATTCAGCTTTCAGACAAAGACGGAAATGAAGATTTAGAAAATAAAATTGATTTAATAGTTTAAAATAATGGAGCAAGGAATAAATCCTGAAATCTTACAGGAAATATGCGTGGTAAAAATGCCTTTCGGAAAATATAAAGACACCATTTTAGCCGATCTTCCGATAAGTTATCTGGAATGGTTTCACCGACAAGGAATGCCGCCCGGAAAACTAGGAATGCAGCTTTCTACGATTTATGAAATAAAATTAAACGGTTTGATGGATTTGCTAACACCTCTTCGCGGCGGAAAAGTAAATTACGAAAAACCTAAAACTAAGATTTATAAGTTTTAGATATTTAAAAAAAATTTCGGCGGCACCTTTGGTGCCGCCGAAATTTTATACTTTAACAATTAAATTATTGAGGCTCCCACAACTCAACCTTATTTCCTTCAAGATCAAGAATATGCACAAATTTCCCAAAATCGTAGACTGCAATTTCGTCAAGAATCGTGACTTCTTCTTTTTTTAATTCTTCAACCAGAGCTTCTAGATTTTCAACCGTGTAATTGATCATAAACTCTCTTTTTGAAGGCTCAAAATATTCCGTTGTTTCTTTGGTCGGGCTCCAGGTTAGAGAACCTTTTGCGTCAGAATCAGACATTTCTTTCCAGTCAAATGTTGCACCGTAATCGTTGGTGTCGATTCCGAGATGGGTTTTGTACCATTCTTTCATTTTGATTGGATCTTTACATTTGAAGAAAATACCTCCAATTCCTGTTACTCTTTTCATTGTATTGTTTTTAGTTTATATAATTTAGCTTTTTAATCACAAATCAAAGATTTACAAAGTCAAAAGTGACAAAAAGATATTTAAAGTTTAGATGCGGTTTTTTAAAATTCACATAAAAAAATCAAAGATTTTTAATCTATCAACCATCAACTAAAATCCATCAACAAAATAGATTATCCTTTCAAAGCTACAATTTCATCTCTCAATTTGGCAGCTTTTATAAAATCAAGATTTTTTGCGGCAGCTTCCATCTCTTTTTGCTTTTGGGCGATCATTTTTTCGATATCTTCCGTGGCATAAGTCGCTTTTACTTCAGCAACTTTCTGTACGATTTCCTTTTGCGTATATTTTTCATCAGGGAAATCTTTGCTTCTTCCAACAAGGTTTTCATAGATCTTTTTATTTAAAGCAGTCGGAACTTTGCCATGCTCTTCATTGTACTGCATTTGTTTTGCACGACGGTATTCGGTTTCGTCTAAAGTTGCCTGCATCGATTTGGTGATTTTATCGGCATACATAATTGCTTTACCATTAATGTTCCTCGCTGCACGTCCCACCGTTTGAATCATAGATCTTCGGCTTCTCAGCATTCCTTCTTTATCGGCATCCAAAATAGCAACCAATGAAACTTCAGGTAAATCTAAACCTTCTCTCAAAAGATTAACTCCAATTAAAACATCAAAAATTCCGAGGCGCAGATCCTGCATAATCTGAATACGCTCTAAAGTCTCCACATCTGAGTGAATATACCTCGTTCTGATCCCGAATTTTGTGAAATATTTCGTGAGTTCTTCCGCCATTTTTTTGGTTAAAGTGGTCACCAAAACTCTTTCATCAATTTCAGCACGCTTATTTATTTCTTCCATTAAATCATCAATCTGATTTAAGGATGGTCTTATTTCAATAATCGGATCTAAAAGCCCTGTCGGACGAATAATCTGCTCAATATATTCTCCGCCTGTTTTCTCCAGTTCATAATCAGCCGGAGTTGCCGAAACATAAATAACCTGATTTTGAATCGCTTCAAATTCATCAAACTTCAAAGGTCGGTTATCCATCGCAGCAGGAAGTCGGAAACCATATTCCACCAAAGATTCTTTACGGCTTCTGTCACCACCGTACATTGCATGAACCTGCGGAACGGTAACGTGACTTTCATCAATCACCATTAAAAAATCTTTTGGAAAATAATCTAAAAGACAGAAAGGTCGCGATCCCGGAAGTCTTCCGTCAAGATAACGCGAATAATTTTCAATTCCTGAGCAATAACCAAGCTCTTTAATCATTTCAAGGTCTAATTCAGTTCTTTCCTGCAGTCTTTTAGATTCTAAAGGTTTACCAATTTCTGAGAAAAAGTCGACCTGTTTTACCATATCATCCTGAATATTTTTTATTGCACCATTCAACGTTTCTTTTGTGGTTACGAAAAGATTGGCAGGATAAATCTGAATCTGGTCAAAATTGGAAGTCACATTTCCTGAAACGGGATCAAAACTTTGGATTTTTTCTATTTCATCACCAAAAAACTGTATTCGTATTCCGTTGTCTGCATACGCCGGAAATACATCGATCACATCACCTTTTACACGAAACGTCCCTCGTTGAAAGTCAGCCAACGTTCTTGAATACAATGCATTAACCAAAGAATGAAGCAAAGCTGTTCGTGTCGTTTTTTCACCAATCTCAAGAGAAATTAATGACTTATGAAACTCTGAAGGGTTTCCGACACCATAAATACATGATACTGAGGCAACAATCAAAATATCTCTTCTTCCCGAAAGCAAACTAGCAATCGCCGAAAGACGTAGTTTTTCTACCTCTTCATTGATGCTTAAGTCTTTTTCTATATAAGTTCCGGAACTTGCAATATAAGCTTCCGGTTGGTAGTAATCATAGTAACTCACGAAATATTCAACAGCATTTTCAGGAAAAAACTCTTTAAATTCCATAAAAAGCTGTGCCGCCAAAGTTTTGTTGTGTGCCAAAACCAAAGTCGGTTTCTGAACGTTATTCACCACATTGGCAACGGTAAATGTTTTCCCGGAACCCGTTACACCAAGCAAAGTCTGATATTTTTCGCCGATTTCTATTCCTTCCGTCAATTTTTCAATTGCTGTTGGCTGATCTCCGGTTGGCTGATATTCTGATTGAAGATTGAATTTCATACTTCAAATTTAGGAAATAAAAAAATGCGGAGAGAAAGAGTGAAGTCATAAAATTATGATTTGTGATTTAGATGAAATAAAAAAAATCAATAAATAAAAAACCGCAAAGCATTAAACTTTACGGTTAGTAATATCACCCAATGTGTGACTCTTTATGTTTTTTGTGTTTATTTGTTGGCAGCAAACTGCATCGCTAAAGGAAGTTTATATTTATATTACCGGTTCTCCATCTTTTTTTGCGGGAACCCAGGTCACATTTTCATTAAGCAATTTGGCAACTCTTACTGCTTCATTATTAAATTTTTCATTTTGTCCTACCGCATTTATATTGATTGCTTTTCCATTTTCATCGATTGTCATAAAAATCTCCGTTTTAATTAATTCATTGTTCCCTTTTAAAGAGTTTGTATCAAAAGTAGACGACATTTTTTTTCTAAACTCATTGATTCCTCCGGGATATTCTGCAGGTGTAAAGTTTGCAGCGACTCCTTCCACAGCAGTAGAAATATCCAAAGCTTTGTTTTCTGTAGTTTTTGCTTCGATATTTTTCTTAACAGGGATTGTATCTTTACTTACAGGCTGAAAATCTTTCGTTTTATCATTTTTAAGATCCTGATTATTCGTTTTTTCATCGTCAATCTGCTGACTTTGTTTTACATCAATATAAGGATCATTTGTAGGTACTTCAGAAATTATATTTGGGGTTTCCTGATCAAAATTTTCAACACTTTGTTTGGCGTATGTTTTTTCTGCAAAAACTATTGCCAAAACTGCAAATACAGGAATTGTAAGATATTTTTTTGCCTTCGCAAATTTTGAGCTTTTACTTGTCATCATAATAAATCTTTTTTTAGTGTTATTAAAATTAAACTGGTGGATCAAAGGAAGATTCTGCTGTTTTAAAATTTCCTGCAGAATGAGTTCCTGATATTTTCTTATATTTTTATTTTGATTAATTACCCGTTCATCTGCGATAAATTCGTGGTTGTTAATCATTTCTTTTTTATAGAAATAAATAAAAGGATTGATCCAAAAAACGGCTTTTAGAATCTCTACGAAAAGAATGTCTAAAGAATGTTTTTGTTTTATGTGAATTTCCTCGTGAAGAAATACAGAATCTTCAATTTTGGAATCTTTAAAATAAGTTTCTGAAAGATAAATGGTATTTAAAAAGCTGAAAGGAGCAAGATCCTGTTTCAGAAGAAAAATATTTCGGTTTTGATATATCAGCTTTCTTCCTTTTAATGTTTTGATTTTTATAATTGAATATCCAATTTTTAAAATTAAAATTACTGAAACAATACAATAGGCAATTAAAAGAGCTTTCATAAAATCAAAATTTTCCTGCGGCGTTGCGATTTGTGTTTCCACAGGTTCATCAACAGTTTCCACAAAAACAGTTTCGGGAATTTCTTTTGCAGCTTGTTTGGTTTCTATACTCACAAACGGAATGCATAATGAAAACACCAAAGCCGAAATCAGAAAAAACCTGTTAAAAGTAAAAGTTTTTTCTTTTGCCAGAAATAGATAATACAAGCCAAGCAAAACTCCCGAACACAAAATTATCTTTAAAACGATTGTTAACATGACTATTCTTTTATCTGTTGATCGATAATATCCCGAAGTTCTTTCAATTCTTTTTGCGACAATTTAGAATTTGAAGTAAAAAACGAAGCAAACTGCGTTACCGAGCTGTTGAAAAAACGGTCAATCATAGAAGTCATTTCATCTTTGAAATACTCCCCTTTTGCTACCTTCGGAAAATACTCACGAGAGTTTCCAAAAAGTTTAAAACCTACCAGATTTTTATTCTGCATTCTTTTAAGCACCGTTGCAACGGTAGTTGTCGCCGGTTTAGGATCAGGATATGATTCTAAAATCTCTTTTAAAAATGCTTTTTCTTTCTCCCAAAGAATATCCATCAATATCTTTTCGGAATTTGTTAATTTTATTTCATTCATATTCTACAAAATTAAATATCGCTCTACAAATGTAGAATAAAATTTTAATTACACAATTTTTTTATGGCATTATTTTTACTTCCATTTTAGAAACCAATCTAGATTTAATTATGAAAAAACTGCTCTTACCCATTTTATTGGCTTCTGCAACTACCATTGTTTCTTGTCAGGGAAAAGGAAAACCAAGTGAGCCTTCAGCAAAAGAAGAAAAAGCCAACACCAATTACAAGCCGGCTTTTGAAGGTCAAACCCGCATTACTCCCGTAAAAACAAAGACTGCTTATAATGTAGAAGTTTTAAATAAAGATTTAGGTAAACCTTGGGGAATTATCAATTTACCTGACGGAAAGTTTTTAATTACAGAAAAAACGGGCTTTATGAATATCGTTTCTGCCGACGGAAAACAAATTTCTAAAATTGAAGGTTTCCCGAAAGTAGATTCTAAAGGACAGGGCGGAATGCTCGATGTAGCACTCGATCCTGATTTTAAGACCAACAACATGATCTATTTCTGCTATTCTGAACCTTATGGAAATGGAAATCACACTGCTGTTGCCAAAGGGAAATTATCTGCAGACATGAAAAATATTTCTGAAGTGAAAGTAATTTTCCGTGCTACACCAACTTATGACGGCGACAAACACTACGGAAGCCGATTGGTTTTTGATAAAGATGGAAACCTTTTTGTAAGCACAGGCGAAAGATCTGATAAAGAAACCCGTGTTTATGCTCAGAAAACCGATAATTATTTAGGTAAAATTTTAAAAATAACCAAAGACGGAAAACCCGCTCCGGGAAATCCTTTTATCGGAAAAACCGGCTACAAACCTGAAATTTATGCTTTCGGAATCAGAAGTCCGCAAGGTTTGGCTCTGGATGAAAAAGGCCAGCTTTGGGATATTGAAATGGGACCGAGAGGCGGAGACGAAATCAATTTAATTCAACCCGGAAAAAATTACGGATGGGGTGATGTAACGTATGGAATTGAATATTCAGGCGAAAAAATAAACAACGGAACCACCCAAAAAGAAGGAACCGAGCAACCTGTTTATTATTGGGATCCTGTAGTTTCGCCAAGTGGARTAACTTTCTACACCGGAAATATTGACGAATGGAAAAATAATTTGTTTATCGCCTGCTTAAGTGGTCAACACATCAATAGAATTGTAATGAAAGACAATAAAGTTGTAGGTGAAGAGCGTTTGCTCTTAGACCAGAAAGAAAGATTCAGAGATGTTTTGAACGGCTCTGACGGAAATCTTTATGGAATCACCGACAGCGGAAAATTGTATAAAATATCTAAGAAGTAAATGTAAAAATGAAGAGTCCCGAAGGGACGATTTAACAAAGGATAGGATAAAATCCTATCAAAAAAACCTCAGATAGAGTTCGGGCGCAAAATCTTCGATTTTGCGCCCGAACCTTTTATCAATTATTGTAAAAAAATTTAAGCTTCCTCCAAATGCACGGTAAAGTGTCTTAAAATTTCAGGTTCCCAAGTAATATTGTATCCTTTCGAGATTTCGTTTCTTCTTTCGTAAACATTTTTTTCTAAACCTAAAGTCTGTGCAGGATATTCTTCACGAGAAACATTCGGTAAGAAATTTAATGAATCAATGAAAACAGCGTGTCCGCCAATCGGTTTCTGTACAGGAATTCCGTACTCGATCAATTTATTTCCAAGATATTCTACCTGAGAAATTCTGCTTTCCAGATAAGCAAATTCAGTCGCTTCATCAAGACCAACTGCTAAAGCAGCCATATCTCTTCCCGCCATTCCACCATACGTGATGAAACCTTCGTAAATAATTGTGAAATTCGATGCTTTTCTGAAAACTTCTTCATTATTTAAAGCAATAAATCCTCCGATATTTACCAAACCATCTTTTTTAGAACTCATCGTCATTCCTTCACCGTAAGAAAACATTTCTTTACAGATATCTTTAATGCTTCTGTTTTCCTGACCAGCTTCTCTTTTTTTGATGAAGTAAGCATTTTCTGCAAATCTCGCAGAGTCAAAAAATACAGGAATTCCGTATTTATCAGAAAGTTCTTTTACCGCTTTCATATTTTCAAGAGAAACTGGCTGTCCTCCAGAAGAATTACAAGTGATTGTAACCAAACAGAAAGGAATTTGCTCTTTTGGATGAGACTGATAAACAGCTTCTAATTTTTCAAGGTTAATATTTCCTTTGAAAGGATGAAGATCATTAATATCAAAAGCCTCATCAATCGTACAGTCGATTGCGTGTGCTTTTCTGATTTCGATATGTCCTTTTGTAGTATCAAAATGCGAG
>NZ_JBFRGA010000026.1:0-40581 GCF_052115105.1 Chryseobacterium sp. 2TAF14 | reverse complement strand
TCATAATGCCCCGGATGACATGCACATGGTGTATAATAAATATAGGTTTCCCAGTGGCATTGGGTGGTGGTTTTAGAAAAAATTTGTCCGGAATAAGCTCCCGATGCAAGTTCGGTGGTTTGCACTTTTTCTTGAAGATTTACAAAGTCTCCGTTGATAAGCGCTTGTTTTTCTTGAGCGGTGAGGTTGTAAGATACTAAAAGTTCCCTATAGCTTCCGTCTGATAAAGGGCTTAAGACAAGGTTTTCAACAGGAGTATTTTCAGGAGCATTTTCCCTGTCAATACGAAAGGTATAGGTATAAAAATCGGGCCCGTTTTCTATATAGATTACATTATCGGTATCGATAGAAACGCCGTTTCCGTAATTAACAACCTTACCTTGAGCATTAGTTTTAGAAATTGTCTTAATCTTCGCTTCAGCCTTATCAAGCTCAGTAACAAGCTTTTCTTTGTGCTTCGCTTCGTTTAAAGATATTCTTCTTGAGGTAAGCTGAAATTTCGAGCTGTTGCTGTAAGTGGTTTCCTGCTCGGGAAGATGGTCTGTTCTGCAGGAGTAGATCGTAATGGCGACCATAAGAATCAGGCAAAGCCTGAGCAATAGATTTTTTTTCATACAATTTGTTTTTGTTGGTTAAATATAAAACTTTTTCATGAATCACAAAAAAGTGATGATCTTTTTTCAAAACTAAAAGATATTGACCTGTTGCGCAACAACCGGAAGTTATAAAACCAACAACCTTTGGTTGTCATTTTAAAAAGAATTACTTTAGCGGTAAAATCTTACATTTTATGAGCTTAGAAACAAAACTTCGCAGGCTTAGAGAGCAAAAAGGATGGTCTCAGATGGATGTTGCCCATCAGCTGGATATATCACAGTCTGCCTACAACAAGTGGGAAGCTGGGCAGGCAAAGCCTACCTTACCACACCTTCAGAAACTGGCTGAGATCTTTGAAGTTGATTTCATAGATTTAGTACAAGCACAGATTCCTAATTTAGAATTGTCAAACAATAAATTTGAAAACTCCCCTTGTTTTGTTATTGATGCGACTAATAATACTATACATTACGATTCTCCCGAATTGATTAATAAAATCCTCGAAAACCAGCAGCAAATGGCAAAGCTTATGGAGAGCCAGAGCAAGCTGATAGAAACTCTGCTAAAGAAGGCTTAAGTAGTACACCAACGGTCAGTAGATGCTTATCTAAATATAAACGCCCTTTACAAAAGGGTTTCCATCCTCTTTACCAAATACCGATACCCCCTTCATGAAGGGGGTATCGGTACTTATAAAACGGTGTCTTGGGACTTCCGAAATAGCTGCAGATACTTAGCCTACAGGCTCCTGACCGTTACCGGAAGTGTTGTTGGCAGTAGAAGAACCGTCAGAAGGTAATGAGGGTACAAAAAACTGCTTCATATCGTCATAGATCACGTTGGTTCCCGGTACGTTTTCTCCCGACAAAAACTTAACGTTCCTGTAAAAGGTGATCGCATTGTGGTAGTTATCGTGATCCAGCAGAACTTTGGTATCAGAAAGCTGCTCTGTAATTGAGCTTAGTCTTTGCAGCCTGCTTTCTACCTGTTGCCTTGCGGTGTAGTCACTGTCAAACTCAGCTTTATTGACAAAGCCGGGTACATGCTGCGGGTACTGTTCCATATAGCCTTTTGCTTTGTTTACAAAAAGCTTGTTCTGCTCTGCAATTCTTCCGTACTGCTGCCTCTGCTCGGGAGTAAGGTTGATTGTTTTGCCGCTAAGAACCGCTTCAATGGTCTGGATTGCCTGATCGATCGTCGTAAGATCATTTTCGGAAAAGGTAAGGCTGATTAAATTGTCGAATGCCATAATAAGTTTTTTTGTATTAGTTTATAACACTAAAGTAATAAATATTTCAATTGTTTTATTTTTTATACTTAAAAATTTCGTTTAAGGTAATAAGAGCTTGAAATAAGATTTATATATAAACTTTTCTGAATATCCGCTATTTGTAATATTTCATTAATTGTCATTCTGAACGAAACGAAGTGAAGTGAAGAATCCCTTTGTATATAAGAGATTCCTCCTTTCGTTGGAATGACAAACTTGCAAAAAATTTCTAATTATGGAGCGTTGCAGATATTCAATTAAACTTTAAAATATAAAACAAGTTAAGCTAAACGCTATCTTTGTAAAAACCATCAATTCATTATGTTTAAATCTATTTTAACCAGTTTTTTTATTTTATTTTCAGTGTTGAGTTTTTCGCAGACGTACGAAATTCAATATGAAAGTTCGTACAACGGGAAAGTTCAGCCCAATCAGAATCAGACGATTGTTTGGGTAAATGAGAATGAAAATTTTATTTTAAATACAAAAATCAAAGAACAGAAAAGTGATTACCCTTTTGAAATCAGCAAAATTGAAAAACCTTCAAACACGATTGTTTCTTATGCTTTTTTAAAACCGAATGAAGCGATTTCTACCTCAGACAAAGAATCGATTGCAAAACAGGAATTTGAATTAACAGCCCAAACTAAAAAGATTTTAGGCTACAATTGTAAAAAAGCAGTTACAAAAATCAATTCAAACACGATTGAAGTTTGGTACACCAATGATTTAAAACTAAAAGGCGGACCATCAAGTTTAGGTCAAAATTTAGGATTGGTTTTGCAGGTTGAACGAAACGGTAATTCAGCAACAACCGCTGTTTCATTAAAGAAAATTAAAGCAACAGGAATCGACAAGATCATCAACAAAACCATTCCTGCGACAGATTTACTGAGCTACAGAGATTTGCTTTGGAAAAGCAGATTCACCACATTAAAAGTTTTTGAAAATGAAATCATTAATTTCTCAGACCAGTCTAAATCTGATGAAAAAATAAAAAGGTTTGCCAACGGAACCATTATTTTAAAGAAAATAAAATTCCCTAAAATTGCTCAGGGCGATAACGTTTTTGTGGAACTCAAACAACAGTCAAATGGTGATGCTTACGACAGAACCGGAACCGTTTTTTTCATTCCTGAAGAAAAATCACAAACATTCTTTGATGGTTTAGAAAAAGGAGCAAAAACACTTCCTCTCTACGACAATGGCAACGGAAAACAATATTACGGAGTCGTTTCCACTCAAAATTATCAGCCGGCTGTAGAGCTGATGAGATTTTTTACCGCTTTCGGGATCAATAAATTTAATCATATTGAATTAAAAGATAAAACCTGGCAAACGGTAAGTCCGTTTCGTCAGGATATTACAGAATTAAAGCCTTCACTTTCTGAAAAAGAGCTTTGGATAGGAACTTTCATCGGAAATTATGACAAAGGTGGTCACAAAGTAAGCTTAGACATTACCATTCACAACAGCGAACAAATTGTTAATAAAAACAATAAGGTCATTCCGCTTTTCAACACGACAAATATTATGGAAATGGCGGGACAGGATTATGCAACGATGTTTAATAATGACAAAGGTCTTTTTGTGGAATTTAATTTAGAAAAGGATTTGAAAAACGCACAATTAAGATACACCACAACCGGACACGGAGGCTGGGAAAACGGTGACGAATTTATTCCTAAAGCCAACTCTATTTATTTAGACGGAAAGGTGGCGTTTTCATTTACACCATGGAGAACCGAATGCGGATCTTACCGGTTATTTAATCCTGCATCAGGAAATTTTCCAGACGGACTTTCTTCATCAGATCTGAGCAGATCAAACTGGTGTCCCGGAACAGTAACCAACCCCAACTTTATTTCTTTAGGCGATTTAAAAGCAGGAAAACATACGATTCAGGTCAAAATTCCGCAGGGTGAGCCGGAAGGAACCAGCTTCAGCGCGTGGAATATTTCAGGAGTTTTATTAGGAAACGAGTAAAAACAAAACCTCCTTGCAATATTATTACAAGGAGGTAAAAACACAAATGATGAAAAAAAATTATTTCGAGCAACAAAGGTGAGAAAAAAATTGAAAATAACCAAAAAAAAATTAAAAAAATTACTATTCGATACCTCATAATGAATTATAGCATTTTTGTAGTGAAAAAAATTCTCATAATCAGTAAATTTTAATAACGCTTATGTAAATTTTTAACTAAAATTAAATTTATAGTTAATTATTTTCTCTATTTTAAAGTTTTAATTGTAATTAATAAACTGTATATATAGTTTTGTTTCAAATAAAAAATAAAATGTGCGGAATCGTTTGTTTATTTGACGCAAAACAGTCAACCGAAATACTAAGACCTCAGGTTCTTGAAATGTCTAAGAAAATCCGTCATCGGGGACCCGATTGGAGCGGCGTTTTTCAAAGTGAAAAAGTTGTTTTCTCACATGAAAGACTGGCTATTGTAGACCCGGCTTCGGGGAAACAGCCCCTGTTTTCAAAAGACGGAAAAATTGTACTTGCCGTAAATGGCGAAATTTACAATCACAGAGAGTTAAAAAAAGAATTTCCCGATTATGAATTTCAAACCGAATCTGACTGTGAAGTCATTCTTGCTCTTTACCAGAAATACGGAAAAGATTTTATCGAAAAACTCAACGGCATCTTTGCTTTTGCATTATACGATATTGAAAGCAATACTTATCTCATCGCAAGAGATCACATGGGAATCTGCCCGCTTTATCAGGGTTGGGACAAAGAAGGAAATTATTATGTTGCCTCAGAACTGAAAGCTTTGGAAGGAATCTGTAAGAAAATTGAAACTTTTTTACCGGGACACTATTTATATAATATTGAAGGGCAAGAACTTCAGCAATGGTATAAAAGAGACTGGGAAAACTTTGAAGCCTTCTACGCCGATGTATCTTTTAGCCAGAGTCATAAAATCAATGGGTATCAAAATGGTGCTTTCGGGAGAAGGTTCTGATGAATTGTTTGGCGGATATTTATACTTCCATAAAGCTCCAAATGCAAAAGAGTTTCATGATGAAACGGTACGAAAGTTAGGAAAACTGCATTTATATGATTGCTTAAGAGCCAATAAAGCTTTGATGAGTTGGGGAATTGAAGGAAGAGTTCCGTTTTTGGATAAAGAGTTTATGGATATTGCGATGAATGTAAATCCGGAAGATAAAATGATCCGCAAAGAAGAAGGGAAAATTGAAAAATGGGTTCTAAGAAAAGCGTTCGAAGACCTTTTGCCCGAATCTATTGCATGGAGACAGAAAGAACAATTTTCAGACGGCGTTGGTTATTCGTGGATCGATACTTTAAAAGATATCGCTGAAAAATATGTTACCAATGAAATGATGGCTAATGCTAAATTCAGATTTCCTCTAAATACGCCGCAAAACAAAGAAGAATATCGTTACAGAACAATTTTTGAGGAACATTTCCCAAGTGAAACTGCGGCAGCAACAGTTCCATCGGTTCCTTCAGTTGCATGCTCCACTCCTATTGCATTAGAATGGGATGAAGCTTTCAAAAAAATGAACGACCCAAGCGGAAGAGCCGTGAAAGTGCACGAAACTTCTTATGAGAAATAATGTGATGCGAGTTTTAGAGTTTTACGGATAACTTTTTACTTTAAAAAAGATTATACCTGAAAAAACATAAAGATTTTAACTTTATAGAACTATATTTTAAGCCTAAAACCTATCACCTAAAAAAATAAGTTTATCAATCCTGTATCCGTACAGGATTTTTTGTTGAATAAAATCAATAATATTCTGATAATTTAACTAACAATTAAACTTATTATCTAATAAATAATTATATTTGAAAAATAAAAAAAATCTCTGTTGTAAAATGAAAAGAAACATAACCATTTTTTTTGCTTTACTATGTACAAGCTTAGCTTTCGGACAAGGTAAATACGGAAAATTTCTAAATTCTAAAAAACTTGCGCTTACTTATAAAAATGTAAAACCTGTAGACAAAGACGATTATTATCAACAATATTACTGGCTGGTAAAAGCTGAACAGCTTAAAACCTACCCTCACCTTGCTGATATAAAACCGGTGGTGCTTTACAATTTTGTGAAAAAAGTAAACCCTCAAAATCCTACAAAAAAACTGGATGACAGAGGAAAAGAATTGAGAAGAACAGCAGAATTATCTTTAGATCAATATTTTAAAAACAAAAATTTCCAGAACAATTCAGTGTTGCTTCACAATCTGGAAACGTATGTAGACCCTTCACAAGGGGAATATTTCACCAAAGTTGATGCTGAAAGAATCAAGCAATTGGTTCCTAAAGAATTTTTCGGTTTTGCTTCTTTAAACAGAAAAACCGGAGAAGAAACCAATTATTACCTTTGGGTTGATAAGAAAAATGACAAATTTAAAATTGTTGACATCATTCCGAATGAGAAAGACAACGCTAAATTTTATGCTTCCGTAAAGCAATATCTTCCGAAGTATAAATTTGAAAGAAAATATATGCCTACAGTAAAAAAAGGAACTAAGGCTGACAAAACAGACAAAGATTTCTTCTACATTATGCCTTTTGAGCAAAATAAAGATAATATCGAATATAAAACAGACGATTTCGAAACATTCGTACTAAGCCAGGTAAAAAGAGAAGGCGAAGCATGGATCGGAGTAGAAAAGCCGAGAAAATAAGTTAAAGTCTTAAAAAATAGAAGCCCTGAAAGTTTATTCAGGGCTTTTTTATTTTACGAAATTAATTGAATTATTAACACAGATAAAAATAAAATTGGAAAAGAGATTTTTGAATTAAAATAATATAGTCTTTAAGCGAAAATAGTAATTAAAAGTTTTCTTATTTTCGTGTAAACAATAAATTATGGAAAAGAATATTGAACTATACGAAAGTTTCTTTCAGGAAAGAAAAGACTATTATCTTGAAAAGTTAAGATTACTTGAAAGCAATAAAAAATTCACCATCAATTATGCTGCTTTAATTTTTGGTATTCTATGGTTCTTTTACCGAAAAATGTATTTAGAAATTTTAATTATTTACTCTTTCATTGCTTTAGAGACTTTATTCGAAAAATATTTTCTATCTATGATTATCGGTGAAGAGAGTATGATAATTTTTAGCATTGCTTTTTCAATATCCCTATTAATATTCGTCGGATTTACCGGTAACTATCTTTATCTAAAAAAAGCTAAAAGAACAATTACCAAAGCAGAAAAAAAATATATTAACCTGGAAATGCAAAAACAATATGTTACCAAAAAAGGAGGCACAAGTTTTATTTTTATTTGGATTATAATTGTTTTAGGAGCTCTCTACGCTGCTTTAAAATAAGGTTACTGATTCGCCATCGTCACATAAATAATCCTTCCGCCTTCTTCATTGGAAAGCAATATTTTTTTGCCTTCAGATAATTCTACCATTGAATTAGGCGGAATTTCTTTTTGCTCTGTTAAATCCTTCATACTCGTCAAAGTTTGATTGACCAAAACCCATTTATCCTGATAAAAAGTAAAATATCCGACCGGTTTTTTATCTTCTGCGGTCAGACTTTCATTGCGGATTACTTTTCTCGAAACATGCCATTTGAAAAGATATTGATTATGATAAACCATTAATCGGTGGTTTTCTGGTTTCCAAACCTCATCATCATATTTAAAATACAGATCCAAAACCGGCAAAGTTCCTTTGTGAGAAGTTCCACAAAACGGACATTTCGGAGTTTGGGTATTATCGAAAACATACCATTTTTCACTGCATTCAGGATTGTGGCAAGGCTGAATTAAATCGACCGTTTTCAGTAAAGCCGTTTCCCATTCATTTGCCAAAGGTCTTTTTATTGGATCATGAAGTCCGTCAATAAAAGCTTTTCTAAACAATTCAGACAAGTAAGGTCCGGTAATAGTGTATGGAATTTTATTTGGGTCGCCCCAGAATGTGTCCCATTTTTTCAGATATTCCACCCTTACTTTATTGCTTGAATCTGTAGGATGTTCCACAAAAAGGGCTTTTTCGCCCATCGAAATGATTTCGTCTTTTTCAGAATCGAGATCCCAGATTTTTCCGCCTCTCAAAGGATGACGACGGAGAAGATACATATAAATAAGCACCGCCAAAGCATGAAGATCAGTTTTTTGATTCGGAAGCTGTCTTCCCGGATCATGCAGGTGCAAATGTTTTGTTTTTAAAACTTCGGGAGCGATAAAATCTGCCGTTCCAATTACTTCTGGCGGAAATAATTTCGGAACAACCAATCCGTCAATATCAATAATACAGGCCGATTTTGTCACCGGATCCACCAGAATATTATTATACGAAAGGTCTGAATGCGCCAAACCCATTTGATGCAGTTTTTTGATTCCTCGGGTAATATTGATGGCAATCTGAAAATAACTCAGCCAATCCCCCAATTCTGATTTGTCTAAACGAAGCGGATAATGCTGATTTCTGAACATCGGAGCCGTAAACCACTTCCCCACTTTATCTCCACCTGCAATATTATCCGAGCCAAAATATCCTTTGGCAAAAAAGAATTTCTGATGATAAACCGGAACTACAATTCCCGTTAAATTATTTTTCTGAACAATATCATAAGGCCACCTGAAAACCTCATCGAGATAATATCCAGAAGCATTTCCGTTCTGAATATTTACAAGATAAGTAGAAACAATTCTTTTGATTCTTTCTTTTTGTTCGTTTTCCAAAGGTGTTCTGTAAAAAGCCACCACATATTTTCTGTCCGGCGAAAAATAAACATCTTTCACTCCGCCTTTTACAGGGTTTTCAACTACATATTCATATGATTTTGCAGCGTCTAAAATTGAGGAAACGGAGGTTGTTTTTTTCATGAAAATTTATTATTTAACATTTTGGCGATACAAAACTTTACCTATTTGATTTTGAAATATTATAAAAATTAAACCCAACAAGACTTTAACTGATTCTGTAATAATTTCAAAATTTAATCCATTCGTATTAAAATTATCCTCGAAATATTCTCTCATTTTATTCATCTTGAAAACAAGAAATAATTTATTAATAAGAGTTGGTATTGATTCAAACAACATCAAAATTCCAATAGATAATATTGCAATTTGAAGTAAGCTTTCTGGGTTTAATTTATCAAAACTAATCGTTACTTCTAAAAAACTTTTAGGTTTTAGTTTATTAATAATAATATCCGGATTGATAATCAATAAATAAAATACAGCTGTGATTAATAATAAAACCACTACAAGATAAATCCAAGTCTGCATTATTCCGTTATCTGAATCAAAAGGCAAAAAGTCTCCGGAACTACTTAAATAGGTAATTGCAATTTGCGCCGGAAAAAATGTAAATGATAAATTGATAACTGAGTAAAGACCAAAAATTCTAAAAATAATTCTTAATAAATCTTTTATTTTCATAGTTTCTTAATCGAGAATTAATAAATCACCGCCAAAGTTCTGTCATCATGATTTCCTTTGCTCCAGAAATCCATCCATGAAAGCAATTGTTCATCAATTTTTTCGTCATTTTGAAAATCAACTTTTAACTCATCATCATTTTTACCTTCTAAATCTTCGAAAAAAGTTTTCCAGCTTTCGATATCTTCTAATTTGTTTTCAGTTATAAATTTCGGATCGTAAATTCCGTCGGTCATTAACACCAATTTAGAAAAATTTTTTGCCAAAGTAATTCTGAAACGGGAAGAAATCGAATCATCAAAAATTTCATTCATCGTGATAAAACGGGTTCCGCCACCAAATTCGCCGACATCCATTGTGTTTAGCAATTTCACTTCAGAAAAATCTTCATTAATCAAATTAATTGGACAATCGCCCACTCCAAAACTCAGAATCACATATCCAAAATCAAACTTTTTAAGCAAAGCAAAAATTAAGGTAGAATGCAAATCTTTTAAAGTTACAAAATGTTCTTCTGCTTTATCTTTTATGGTTTTAAAAGTATCAGAAACTCCTTCGTAAAGAATTTTTATAATGTTTTGTTTCGCTTCAGATTGACCATTTTCAAGATTAAAAATTTCATTAAGATGAATATCAAGTTCGGTTAAAACTTCTGCATTTTTAAAATAATCGTTGATTGATTGCATTGCCAATTCGGAACCATATCTTGCCAATTGCGCAGAACCGGCTCCATCGGAAACCGAAACAATATTCCAGGAATTAGGCAAATCATTTACCGCAAAATCATCATCTCTGAATTTTCCTTCGTGCGCATGAGAACGACCTCTTTTGGAAGCAACAACAATTTTTTTATCTGAAAAATTGCCCTTAAACATTGCTTCATCTGCTTTATGAAAAGGTACATCTTTATCAGATGGAATATTTTTCCACAAATCTTTCGGATCGGCGTTGACGAAAAGCTGGGCTTTTTTAAATTCAACATTTCCTTCATCATTTATATGAAAAAACTCGATCTTCAGATCGTAAGTATCGCTTTCAAAAGGAATTCCTTTGATTGTATTTTCTTCAAAGTTTAAACCTGCCAATTCCAATCCGGAAACATTTTTAATTCTGATATTCGGAAACTGCTCCATCGGAAAAATAAATTCATATTTCTTCTTGGAATGCGCATTGGTAATCGGAAAAAATGCATCGGCAAATTCTTCTCTTTCTTTGTAAATCATTGCTTCGTGCATAATTTTATTCTGAGCTTCTATAATCAGCTGTAAACTGTCCTGAATTTCCGTTTGAGTCAGCAATTTTGAAACAACTTTATCCAATATTTTACGATCATGAATATCGTGATTTTTCAAAATTTGCCTGATTGTATTTTCCATTAGCCTAAAGTTCGGTTGATGTCAAAACCTTCGCTGCTGAATCCGTAATAATCTGAAGTTCCACACCAAGGACATTCATTGTAGCCTTCACCTTTCAAACAGTGAATTCCTCCACACGAACAGGTTGCTAAAGCAATCGGATTGGCACAATGCGGACACGAGGGACTTCCATGAAGTTCTTCCACAGAAATTTTCTGACTGCTTTTCTGCGCCGAAGAAAGCCGGTAATAAGATGCGTCGTCTATTCGGTACGTTCCTTCCAGCCGGTAATATCTTGTCTGCATTCCTGCAATTCCTGAATCGGTAAATGCTTTTTTATACTTAATTAAATACGATTTTTTTGAGTCTGAACATTTTCCGTTGAGCACTACAAAATTATTATCGGGAAATCTTTGTTGCGCTTCGGGATCAACTTTTTCTAAAATACTATGATCGATTTTAGACAAATTGATTCCGTCTTTGTTTGATTCCGTCACGCTCTGGCTCGTTGTTTTAATAGAATCTGTCACCCATTTGAAAAATTCTTTGTAAGAATTTTCTGAATGATTATTAAACAGCAAAACGTTATCTGAAAGCGAACCCAATAATTTATGATTGGTATTATCCCCAATGGAAATGGCGATTGTATTTGATTTTCCGTGATAATTTTTGTTCCATTTTTCGATGGCAATTTGCGCATCATCGGTCGGAACTCCGTCTGTAAAAAGAAAAACAAGCGGTTTCCAATCGCCTTTTCTGTCGTAAGTGGTTTTTACAATATCTTTATCGATACAATCCATTACTTTAAAAAGGCCTTTTGCTAAAGAAGTTCCGCTTCCGACAGGAATTTTTGGTGGATAAAACGAAATAATATCCTGTAAAGGTGTAATCACTTCTGCTTCTCCTGCAAAACCAACAACAGAAATCCAGACCGTTTCTAATGAATACGGATCTTTTTTAAGTTCTCTTACGATCGTGGAGATACCTTCCTGGACCTGATCAATCGGCTCGCCAATCATCGATTCGGAAATATCTACCAGAAAATAAATGGGAAGTCTTCTCATTGTTTTTAATTGTGTTTAACCTGAATTATAATTTTGTTTCTCGCTTAATGAAAATAATCTGCGAGAGATTATAATTTTTTTAAATTAAACCATTAAGATTTTAATTAAGCAGTTAAGAATATTAAGCTGAACTTTGTTTTTTTGCAGATTCTTTTTAAAAATCTATTTGATTTTTCTTAATGAAACTTAACTTCTTAAATGACCTTAATGGTTTAATTTCCAATAATTTTTAAATAATAATATTCAGTTCTGAAGGCGGCGGCGGAAGACTGATGCTTTCTCCCGTTCCTTGTGATTTCCCACCCATTGTTATAGATGAGCTTACCCATTTGAAAAATGAAGATAAAGTGGCAGCGTCGGTTGTATCGAGTTTTACAACATTATCGGTCAGTTCTTTCAGGAAACTTTCATCGGCTTTCGGTCCTGCAGCGCATCCGACAATTACCCCGAAGTCCATATTTTTAATAATGGGAATCATCTGCCTATATTTCTGAATATCGGAAGGTTTGCCGTCAGTAAAAATAAACAGAAGCGGTTTCCAGTCGCCTTTTACTTCTGTAGAACCTTTTATTAAATCCACCTGAAGCAGCGCAGAAACCAGTTCCAAAGCTGCTCCTGTATGAGTAGGACCACTATCGGGACAGGTAATTTCCATAGGGTGAAAACTTGCCAGATCAATCATCGGAATAATGTTTTTTACCTCACGGTCAAAAGTGGTTACACTTAAATGCAGTGTATCCATTGCTTGCGGATCAGAGCGAAGTGCGCTGATTAATCCGTTGAAACCGTTGTTCAGCGCCTGAATGGGTTCACCATTCATCGAGCCGGAAGTATCCAGCAGGAAATACGCTAATAATCTTCTGTTCATTTTGTTCAACTTTAAAAATTTCATTAAAACCAATTTCTCTTAAAAGAAATTAATTTTAATGAAACTTATTTATGAATCTATTTTTAACGCAAAGTGCGTAAAGTTTTTTTAAAAATTGCTAAATATTTTTAAGTAAGCGAAGACTTCTACTCAGCAAAGGCCACAACGAAATACGTTAAAAATAAAATAATTTAAACTGATTAGTAAGAATAGTTTTTAAGAATATCTACAAAACTGTCAGTGTGATTCGGCTCGCCTAATGCACGGAATTTCCAGTCGCCATTATGTCTGTAAGCTTCGGCAAAGACCATTGAGCACATCCCGTTCATACTCGCATCACCGGAAAGACTGTATTTTGTAATTTCTTTTCCTCTTGCATCAACTGCACGGATGAAAGCATTGTCAATCATCCCGAAATGCTGATTGTTTTTTCTGCCCATGTAAATTGTTACCAAAAAGACAATTTTCTGATAGCGCTCGTCAAGCTGGTCTAATTTTACAATAATCTGCTCATCATCACCGTCTCCTGCTCCGGTTCTGTTATCGCCGGTCAACCAGATATGTCCGCTTGGATGCTGCATCGAATTGAAATAAATCACATCTCCCTGATAAAGCCCCATTTGTCTGCCGTCGTTGGTCTGAACTGTTCTTCCCAAGTTGGCAACTTTTCCGTTTCCATCTAAAAGAAATGCGATCGCATCCAGATCATATTCTGCTTCTTTATTGAAAATTTTTCCGAAAAAACCTCCCTGTTTACGAACATCCCATCCTAAACCAATGGTTACCTGAGACAGATCATACACACTTTCTCCACGGTCGTTTTTTCTTAAATCTATAGTTTGACCTTTTTGTAAATTAATTGCCATTTTTTGTATTTTTTTTGTTTTGTTAATTTGTTTTAATTGTTTTTTAAACGCAAAGAACGCAAAGATTTTTTTTAATACTAACTGTTTTTAAGTTCGCAAAGGCGTTTCACTCAAAGTTTGGAAGATGCTGCTATTTCAGTATAGTAGTATTAAAATCTTTTTATTTTATGATTTGACCTTTATAATATTTTTCTAAAAAGAAACCAAGATCTGCTCTGTAACCAATACCTGAAGCTTCAAATTTCCAGCTTCCGTTTCTTTTGTAAAGACGACCAAATTCTACACCTGTTTCGATAGAAAAATCTTCATCTAATTCGTATTTTGCAATTTCCTGATGGCTGTTATTATCCACAACTCTGATGTATGAATTTCTTACCATTCCGAAGTTTTGTTTTCTTCTTTCAAAATCTTCAATGGTTACCACAAACAGAATTTCCTCCACTCTTGGATCTACTTTTTCAAGGTCGATAATAATTGCTTCATCATCGTCTCCATCGCTGCTTTTTCCGTCGGGATCGTCTCCTGTATGCTGTAAAGCTCCGTCCGGAGAGTTCAGATTATTATAAAAAACAAAATATTCGTCGCCGACCAGTTTTCTGTTTGAATCAATCATAATTGCTGAAGCATCCAAATCGAATGCATGACCCGTTCCTTCATTCGGGTCCCAACCCAAACCGATTGTCATTTTTGTAAGTCCTAATTCTATTTTTTGCCCTTTCTGTAAATTAATTGCCATAATCTATAAATATAATTTTTCCCTTAAGATAGATTTGATTTTTGAATTAACCAAATTAATGATAAAAAGTTATACAGTTTTAAACTTTTTTTAATATTTGAAAAAATTTTAGACAAAAAAAATCCTGCTTCCAAAAAGAAACAGGATGTTTAGATTTTTTTAAATAAGAAAATTATTCTTCTATATTATTTCTTGCTTTTGCCAGCATCGGAATCGAGATCAATCCCATAATCAGCATAACGAAAATCTGCAACGGAAGCGAGATGAAAGAATACGTAAGTCCCATTTCGCCACCAAACTCGGCACTTTTGCCCATTGCAAGGAATAATGCCATAAAACCGTACTTCATTGCCAAATTAAAGGCTCCAATTCCGCCACTTGCAGGAATTATCATTCCTAAAGTTCCTACAACAATGATGAAAAATCCATCAGCAAACGTAAAATCTGAAGTTTCGGGTAATGCAAAACACACAAGGTATGCTGCAAAATAATAAGAAACCCAGATTCCTATTGTATATATAATGAACTTTCCTTTTTCTTTGAGTTTGAAAATTGAGGTAAGACCTTGTAAAATTCCATCAATAAAGCCAATAATTTTACCAAGAACAGGAACGTTCACAAATTTATTTTTGAAAACAAAAAATAAAACGCCTGCAACAGCCAATCCGCCGATAACTAATAATATTTTGTTTGGATTAACATTTATTCCTGAATTTTTATAAAAAGCTAATATTGCTTCATATTTAAAGATTAAAGTCAATCCTAAAAATCCTAACATACAAATCAAATCAACCACTCTTTCCAGAATAATTGTTCCGAAAGATTTATCGACAGGCACTTTTTCTACACCATACAAAGCAGTTGCCCTTGCTACTTCACCACTTCTCGGGATCGTAAGATTCATCAAATAACCGAAAGACAAAGACCAAAGCGCATTTGAATTTGAAATTTTGTGTCCCATCGGTTCCAACAGCAAATTCCATCGAATTGCTCTGAACCAATAAGCTAAAAGCGCAAATACAGCAGCAAAAGCCACCCAAAGATAATTGGCTTTTGCTAAAGATTTTTGGATCACCTTAAAGTCTAATCCTCTCAACGCTAACCACAAAAAAAAGCCTGCAAAAGCAAGCGAGATTACTATGGTTAAAAAAGATTTTAAATTTTTATTAGATTTTTTCTCCATATTTTAGGTAAGAAGATTCGTTTTTTCGTCCGGGAACACAATTTTAGGCTGAAATTCCTGAGCTTCTTCAGGAGTCATTTGTGCGTAAGCAATAATAATGATAATGTCATCACGCTGTACTTTTCTTGCGGCAGGACCGTTTAGACAAACTTCTCCCGATTTTCTTTTTCCTTTAATCACGTAGGTATCAAAACGCTCTCCGTTGTTGACATTCACGATATAAACCCTTTCTCCCACTACCAAACCTGCAGCTTCGATAAGATCTTCGTCAATGGTAATACTTCCAATATAATTAAGGTCTGAAGCCGTAACTCTTACCCTGTGAATTTTAGATTTGAATACTTCTATTAACATGATGCAAATTTATTAATAATATTTAAGAAAATCATTTTAAAATAAAAATTACAACTGCCATAGATTGAGACGATTATTTTTATTGAAATTAAAATATCTACAATTATATTGCGAACTTAACAAGTATATCATCAAAAAAAGTAATACTTGATACCAGATTAGGAATTTAATAAATTTAAAAACAAATAAAACCAATCATGGAAAGTCAATATACATAAGTAGTTGGCATGATTTTAGTACCTCGAAACGTAGATTTTTCGTAAAAACCTGAATTATCAAATTTTAATTGATTTTAATGAATCATAAAAAAAAACAATAAGTTTTTACAAAAAATTTGCACAATTTGAAAATTGTGTTAAATTTGCTTTTATAACTAACTAACTTTTAATATAAAAAATTATGAACAAGTCTGAATTAATCGACGCAATCGCAAAAGACGCAGGTATTACTAAAGTTGCTGCTAAAGCTGCACTAGAATCATTTATTTCTAACGTAACAACTACGCTAAAATCGAAAGACGGTAAAGTGTCTCTGGTAGGTTTCGGTACTTTTTCGGTATCTGAAAGAGCAGCAAGACAAGGTATTAACCCTGCAACTAAAAAACCAATCAACATCGAAGCTAAAACTGTTGCTAAGTTTAAAGCAGGTGCAGATTTATCTTCTGCTGTTGCAATGGCAAATGCTCCTGCAACTGGTAAAAAGAAAAAATAATCTTCTGATTATAAAAGAGAAAACCTCATCTTATGATGGGGTTTTTTATTTTAATTAAAAATAAACCTCTTAAAACTAAGGAGCTAATCGGGAAATCTTCCAGTCGAAATTGTCTAATGTGTAAATAATCCTGTCGTGCAATCGGTTTGGTCTTCCCTGCCAAAATTCTATTTCGTAAGGTTTTGCGATGTAACCGCCCCAGTTTTCAGGTCTTGGAACTTCTGAGTTTTCATACTCTTTTTCTAAATCTTTCAACCTATTTTCTAAAAACTCTCTATTGGGAATTTCCTGGCTTTGAGGCGAAACGGCAGCACCAAGCTGGCTTCCTTTCGGTCTTGAATGAAAATAACCATCACTCAAATTCGGTGCAATTTTTTCTAAATCTGCTTTAATAATAATCTGTCTTTCCAAGCCCGGCCAAAAAAAATGAAGGCAGGCTTTGTGCGTTTTTTCGATCGCTTTTCCTTTTCTGCTATCATAATTGGTATAAAAAACAAAACCTTCGTAAGTATATTCTTTCAGTAAAACCATTCTCGTTCGCGGRCAACCGTCTTCCTCCACCGTAGAAACCGCCATTGCATTTACCTCATAAACAGTAGGATTTTCGGAAGCATCTAAAAACCAATCCCTGAATTGCTCGATAGGATTCTCTTTAATCTCAGTTTCAATAAGTTGAGATTTTTCGTAGATTTTTCTTTTATCGTGGAGGTTTTCCATAAATAATTTTTATTAAATTTGAGTATGAATTACTCATACAAAGGTAAAATATTAATTTCCACACCCGATATTTCCGGCGATATTTTTTCAAGATCGGTCGTACTGATTATAGACCACACCGAAAACGGAGCTTTTGGTCTGATCCTGAATAAGAAAAACAGCAAAATGAGTAATCGTTTCAAAAATTTTTTCGATTTTGAAATCGAGGTTTATGATGGCGGTCCTGTAGAAAATGATAAAGTTTTTTTTATCATCAAAGGAAAAAAAGTGACCGAGAATTTTACCGAAATTAATGATGAATATTATCTTACAGAAGATATTGAAAGAATTATCAATGCTGTTTTACRAAACGAAATCAGCATTCAGGACGTAAAAATATTTTCAGGATATTCGGGATGGTCGGGATCACAACTCGAAAATGAAGTTTTGCAAAAAGTGTGGACGGTAGTAGATGTTTACAATCTGGATTATACACTTCCTAACGATCAGACTTTATGGAAATCTATCATGCAGAATCTTGGCGGGGAATTTCTTTTATGGGCAAATGYACCGGAAGACATTTCTTTAAACTAACCATTGATTCACATTGAAGCGATTTAAATTTAACAAATTTTAAGATTTTGTTACATAATTTTTAAGATACTTTTTCCGTTATTTGATAACCTAAAACAACGAACTATGAAAGCTGCTAAACATTTGTGTTTACTTTCCGAAGCTTTACCGAAATAAAAATACAGTTTCTGATCTCAATCAGAATAAAACCCGGTAAAGGACTTCGAATGTTGTTTACCGGGTTTGTCAATTTTTAGAAACTTTTTCTCCAACTTTCTACCAGCTCGGTAAAGCGGATATTTTCAAAAGTTTTATTCCTGATTTTCTTTACAGAAAACACTCCCTTCTCGTCTGAAATCAAAAGAATTTCTTCTGCTTTCTGAGATTCAAAAGCAATAATTTCATGCTCCTGAATATCTGCAAGATTATTTTTATGCAAAAAGGTAACAAAGTTCTCAAGCAAAGGCGAAATATACGCTCCTTCTGATTGTTTTGCAACTCTGATAACATTTCCTTCCAGGAAAAGCAGATTTCCGGTTGTAGAACGGGCAATTCGTTTGTTTGGATTTAATAAGATCACATCATCCAAATCATTTTCCTGGGCATAAATTCCGCCATAAATGTTCTCAGGGCAATGAACTCTGATGTTGCTCAAAAGATTATTATTTACATTGATTTCCTTAATTAGATCTAATTCTAAAGGTCTTTGGTGAATAGAAAGAACATCATCCATTTCATCAACTTCAAAATAATAAGAAACCGATGATTTAGACAAAATAATTCCGTCTGAATTTCTGAACACCAGGAAATTGATAATTCCGTTCTGAATTCCCTCTCCTTCAATTACCTGTGTACTAAAAAGATTCTGAAAAAACTCCAGCGTATAAGTAAGAGGAATATTCATTCTCATTTTTCTCATGGATGCCATTAAAAAGAAATAGCATTCTTCATCCATGATCAATTTTGAATTTCTGATAAAAAAAGAAACTTTCACAGCATCTCCCGAAAGAAACGCACGGTTTTTCAATTCAAGTTCTTCAGAGGTAAAATAGGTATTTTCCAAAATTTAAATTCTTTTATAAAAAAATAATGAACGATAAATCGTTCATCAGTTTTGTTCATTTAAAACAGTCCCGCTTAAGGATTAAGCAGCACCTAATTTTATTCTAAGGTTTTCGATAAGATTTTCCCAGTACATTGCGTTTTCTTCCTCATCTCCTTCCTCGCAAAAATCTGTAATATTTAGAGCTAAATCTTCTGTAATATCGTCAATCGTGATGGTCATTTCGATATATAAATTAATTTTTTCATTACGCAAAATTATATTTAAATTTTTATGATTTTTGTCAGAAATATTTTTAATGCTTCAAAAAGAAGTTTAATAAGAATTTTTACAATAAAAGCCTTTTAGAAAGACAGCGATGTACAGCTTGTTTACACCCAATTATTTTCATCTAAAACTTCAAGAATAATCTTGCATCCTTCTGTAATTTCTTCTTTAGAAATTGTAAGTGGCGGAGAAATTCTCAGGTATTCATTTCTGTACAACTGCCAGAAAACGACAAGACCTTTTTCCATACATTTTTTGGCAACATTCAGAGTAAATTCAGGTGTTCCCAGATTTACGGCAAGCATCAAACCTTTACCGTTGATATTTTTGATTTTTGGATGAACCAAAAGCTCTCTGTACAACTTTTCTTTTTCTTCCACTTCATTCATCAAGCCGCTTTCCAAAACTTCTTTCAGCGTGGCGTGAGAAGCTGCCGCAATCAAAGGATTTCCGCCAAATGTTGTAATATGTCCTAATTTCGGAGAATGCGAAAGCGTTTCCATGATTTTTTTGGAACTCATAAAAGCTCCTACCGGAACACCGCCTCCCATTCCTTTTCCCATTACGAGAATATCGGGAACGACACCGAAATGCTCAAAAGAAAACAGCTTTCCTGTTCTTCCGAAACCAGGCTGAATTTCGTCAAGAATCAATAAAGCTCCAACTTCTTCACATCTCTTTTTTAGTTTAATTAAATAATCATTATTTGGAACTAAAAAACCTGCCGCTCCCTGAATGGTTTCAAGGATTACACAAGCTGTTTTTTCAGTGATTTTATCAAAATCATTTTCATTATTAAATTCAATAAAAGAAACCATCGGCAGCAAAGGACGGAATTCTCTTTTGTGAAATTCATTTCCCGAAACACTTAAAGCACCATGTGTATTCCCGTGATAAGAGTTTTTAAAAGAAACAATTTCTTCTCTTCCGGTATATCTTTTTGCGAGTTTTAAACTTCCGTCAATAGCTTCTGCTCCACTGTTTACCAAGTAAGTAATTTCTAAAGGATCAGGAGTTGATTCCGCTAATAATCTGCATAATTCCACGGGTTTTTCCTGAGCGTATTCGCCATAAACCATGACGTGAAGATATTTATCTGCCTGTTCTTTAATTGCATTGACCACTTTAGGATGAGAATGCCCCAAAGTATTTGCAGAAACTCCCGCTACAAAGTCAAGATATTTTTTGCCGTCTTTTCCAAAAATATAGCTTCCTTCTGCTTTTTCTACTTCAAAACCTGCCGCAAACTGCGTCGTCTGAGCCTGATATTTAAAAAAATCGTTTTGCATTTCCATTGTATGAAAAATTTTAGGCAAAGCTAAAAAACATTCATTAAAAGGAGAAATTTAAACTCTAATAATAAAGCTAAACAGAAATAAACTTTGGGAAATATAAAAAAAACAGACGTTTTGAAGATATATACGTTAGTCGGTTTTGATTTATGCGCATGAGTTTGGCAAATGATGCGCATAAATTGGATAAATCATGCGCATCATTTTATAAGTTAATACGTATGAATTAAAAGATGAAGCCTTGTCAAGGTTTTAAACCTTGACAAGGCTCTCCAAATCAAGCAAATATTTATATAGAAAAAAGACCAGCATAAAAACTGGTCTTTCATTTATTATTTTCTTACCCTTTTAGGTTTTTTGGCTTCTTCTTTGGCTCTTTCTTTTTCTGCTGCTTCCTGCACTTTGTTGTAGAGCGCATCGTTGGGTTCGTATTTTATCTCTTCATAATTTGGCGAGTCGACGAGAATATCCTGCCATTTCCGGATCCTGTCTTTGGYATTCCAGTTGAAGTCTTCGAATTTTTTCTGCTGCGGAGAAATCTGGCTCATCGGGTACGTTTTCGCTACTGCACCAATACTGCATGCAATAATCTGCACCTGTCGCTGCTCAAACAAAGCACTGATGATTCCGCATAATGAAACGTTAACCCCAATCCTGYCGTTCTTTTTTGTTTTTTTATTAAATTCGTCAGCATAGGTAATTGCTTCAGCATTTCCGATCACTTTAATTTCTTTGATATCCGGTCCTTCGTAATACACCGTCATCAATTTTCCTTTTACCTGATGAAATTCGTCTAAAAGGTTTAGCGAATCTACTTTAGCAATAGCAAAACCATTCCCAATTACTTTTAAAGAATCGATATTTTCGGTTTCCGTATTGAAGTAAGCTTCTATTTTATCACCGGTTACCTGCTTTTCACCGCTCCACAAAATAGGATTGGTGTACATATGCAAAATGCCGTCTGTTTCGTTGAAAGCGATAGAATCTGCTCTTCCCTGTGCATTAGACTTATAAATCCTTGCTTTTTTAAAAGCCCTCAAATAACTTTTCTTTTTAGTAATATCTGCTGTGTCAGGTTTTTGGTAAGACAACATTTCCTGTAGCTTTCCCAAAACCGGTGAGCTGATTATAGTACATTTCATCGCCGGTAAGAATTTTGTCATTATAATAAATCCTTGAGTTTTTGGTAAGAAAAGACTCTTTGGTATTCATATTATGAGTTCCTTTATCGGTAATAATCCTGTTCTTAGGATTTTTATTGTTAGAAATTACCGTATAACCGTTGATGGTGACAATATTGGTATTCTGATTCTGAACCACATTATCGCCTTCCAAAGTATAATCTTTATCTACAATTTTTACTCTTCCTGTAAGATCAATGGTGCGCGTTGTAAGAAAATAGGTCGCCGATTTTGCATAGGTAGTGCTTTTACCATCGTTGATGGTTCCTCCCGTGTTGTAATAAGCCTGATTTGAAACCCTGTCATAATACATGGTTTCAGTTTTAATGATCGTTCCTTTCGGATCGGTTAGGACAACGTTTTTTCTGGCAACTCCTTTTTGGGTATTTCCGTCATACTCCATTTCCGACGAAGTAATGATCGACCCGTCAGAATTAGCAAGTTTTGTGTTACCAATAGCCTTTACAAAATTTTCCTTATCGTACATTACCACTTCATCAGCAGAAAGCACAGAACCCTGATGTTCTATCTGAACATTCCCTTTGAAATAACGATTGCCGTCATATTTAGCAGGATCCAGAATAATTTCATCGGCATGAATAATCTTTATCTTGTTGCCGGGTTGATTTTTCTGGGGCTGATTTTTTACAGGATTTTGTAAATAAGGGTCTCGCTGCGCAGGTTTCGGTGTAACCTGAGCTAATGTAAACGATGAAATTAATAAGAAGAGAAAAAGAACCCGTCTCATTGATTAATCATTCTTAGTGCCATAAAAATACAGCGAATGAGAATCTATTTTTACGCCAAAAGCTCCTTCTATTGCTTCTTTAATCCCCTGAATTCTAGGATCGCAAAACTCGATGATCTCTTCAATCTCTTTGTCTGAATCTTTTTTGTAAATCACCAAATGATCGTGCTGTTTATCAAAATAAGATTTCTCGTAAGATGAAGACGTAAGTGTTTTTTCACCAAACTGATGCTTACGGATCAAGCCTGCATCAAGAAAAATCTCGATGGTATTGTAGATGGTAGCTTTAGAAACATGATATTTTTTCTGCATCATCAGAAGATACAGATCATCTACATTGAAGTGATGATCCATATTATAAATCTCTTCTAAGATCGTGTATCTTTCCGGTGTGTTACGAAAGCCTTTTTCAAGCAAATAATTTCGTAAAACATCTTTTATTAAAGCTATATTTTTTTCTTTTTGTATAGTATCCATTAAAAAATTTATTACTACAAATTTATCGATTTTTATTTAAATCAATATGATGGATTTCAGTACCGAAATACGAATGTTAAAAATTAGATCTTCGGAATTCTGACTGCTGAATTTTACTGCTCGAAATGGTTTCTTCCGTTAATGGCGCCGATTCTACAACAACATTGTGAGAAGTAACTCCCCAAGATTTGAAATCATCACTACCGATATATTTAACAAAATTGTAAATATTTAACGTAATTTTTTGTTTTACCGTTAAAAGAATATCGTTGATATAGGTGTTATCTATGATTACATATTTCAGATCCGGCGGTATATTGTGCGCTCTCAAAGAAGGATGGCTGCTTCGTGAAGGTATTGTTCCGTCTGCCATTAAATCTTTCAGGACCATGTTGAAATAATCATTGATTCTGCGGTCAACTTTAAATCCTAAAAGGAAATTGATTTTATAGATAGTTCCCGGCAGAATTTCATCAACACTGTATTTAAAAGTATAAGGATCTTCCTGATTGACAATGCTCAGAATAAAATAATGATCGGCTCTTTTCGGCTGTTTTTTAATAATTGAGTAAATAATTTTAGATTCTATTTCATCATTACGTTTTGCACGACTTAAGTATGCAAGATTGGTACAATATTTTGGAATGGTTTCGTCCAACTTCATGTCTTTAATGATAGAAACATATTTATCGATCTTCACATAGCTTGTGAAATTTGCTTTCAGCAATCTCCCGTTATACCAAGCGTACATACAAACCGCAATGAAACCACCAAGAACCATTGTTAACCAACCACCGTCAAAGAATTTGATCACATTTGCATAGAAAAATCCTGATTCAAGGAAAAGATAAATCGCTACGAAACCAAAAAGAAAAATTTTATTAAGCCTTGTTCGGCTCAGCCAATACGTTAATAAGATCGTAGTCATCAGCATCGTTATGGTAATTGTTAAACCATACGCCGCTTCCATATGCTCTGATTTCTGGAAGAAAACAACAACGATAAAACAGAAAAACATCAATCCCCAATTGATTCTCGGGATATACATTTGTCCTTTTACTCCGGAAGGATATTCGATGTGCTGGTTTGGCCAGAATGAAATAGACATTGCCTCAGAAAACATCGTAAACGAACCTGTAATTACCGCCTGACTCGCAATAATTGCTGCTAAAGTTGCCAGAATTACTCCCGGTAAAACAGCCCATTCCGGCATTATTCCGAAGAAAGGGTTGACTCCTGTGAAAACTTTTTCATAATTATCTAAAAGCCAAGCTCCCTGTCCTAAATAATTCAGAATCAGCATCAATTTAACAAAAACCCAGCTTACACGGATATTTTTCGCCCCACAATGTCCCAAATCTGAATATAAAGCTTCTGCTCCGGTTGTACATAAAAACACCGCACCCATGATCACAATTGCGCTTGGCGAATGGGTAATCAGATTATAAGCGTACATCGGGTTAAATGCTTTTAAAATTTCGATATGATCAAAAATATGCATCGATCCGAAACCTCCCAAAACCAAGAACCATGTCACCATAATAGGTCCGAAGAATTTTCCGATAGAAGCAGTTCCGAATTGCTGTACAACGAAAACAATGAAAAGAATAAATAATGTAATGAAAACGACCGGCGTTTCAGGATTGTAGATCTTAAGCCCTTCAATTGCAGACATTACCGTAAGGGAAGGCGTAATCACACTATCAGCAACCAAGGTTGATGCACCGATGATGGCGACAACGTAAAGCCATTTCTTTTTCAGCTTTTTTACTAATGAATATAATGCTAAAATTCCACCTTCGCCGCGGTTATCTGCTTTAAGAGCAATGATAACATATTTTAAAGTGGTCTGAAGCGTTAAAGTCCAGATAATACAGGAAAGCGCACCTTCAATATAAGCATCGAAAGGCATTGTAGAGCCATCCTTTCTTGCATTTACAATTGCTTTCATTACGTAAAGCGGTGATGTACCGATGTCTCCGAAAACGATTCCGAGAGAAACAATTACTCCTACAAATGAAAGCTTCTTAAGGTCGAAATGATGACCTCCTTCTGTAACTTCTGCCATGTCAGCGTATTATTTTTAAAAGCGCAAATTTATATTAAATTTATCACCCTCCGTCACATAAGTCATGCATTGTATAAATGAAAAAACTTCCTTTCGGAAGTTTTTTTCTATAATCGTATGATAATTATTTTACGTACATCGCTTTCTTGATTTCCTCTTTCACTTTTTCAAGCTTAGGGAACCATTCTGCAAATAAAGCTGCTGAATAAGGAGCAGGTGCATCAGGAGTAGTAATTCTCTTGATTGGCGCATCCAGATAATCAAATGCTTTTTGCTGTACCATATAAGTAATTTCTGAAGATACCGAGCCAAATGGCCAAGCTTCTTCTAAAATTACCAGTCTGTTTGTTTTTTTAACTGAAGCTAAAACCGTATCGAAATCTAAAGGACGAACCGTTCTTAGATCGATAACCTCAACAGAAATACCTTCTTTAGCCATATCTTCGGCTGCCTGAAGAGCCAGCTTCATGATTTTCCCGAAAGACACCAAAGTTACATCTGTACCTTCTCTTTTGATATCTGCTTTTCCTATTGGTAAGTAATATTCTTCTTCAGGAATTTCCATTTTATCTCCGTACATCTGCTCAGATTCCATGAAAATTACCGGATCGTTATCCTGAATTGCAGTTTTTAATAATCCTTTCGCATCATAAGGGTTTGAAGGAACTACTACTTTAAGACCCGGAACGTTTGCGAACCAGTTTTCGAAAGCCTGAGAGTGCGTTGCTCCCAACTGACCTGCAGAAGCTGTAGGACCACGGAAAACAATCGGACAGTTCCACTGACCACCACTCATCTGACGGATTTTTGCTGCGTTGTTGATGATCTGATCGATCCCAACAAGAGAAAAATTGAAGGTCATATATTCTACAATCGGTCTGTTACCATTCATTGCAGCGCCCACAGCAATTCCTGTGAAACCAAGTTCTGCGATTGGTGTATCGATTACGCGTTTAGCACCAAACTCATCCAGCATTCCTTTAGAAGCTTTGTATGCACCGTTATATTCTGCAACTTCTTCTCCCATCAGAAAAATGGATTCGTCTTTACGCATTTCCTCACTCATTGCCTGCGCAATCACTTCACGAAAAGTATATTCTGCCATATTTATTTGAAAAATTAGAGTACAAAAATAGTGTTTTTTTATTATTTACATAACAAAAAAGACAACTCATTGCTGTGTTGCCTTTATATTTAATATTATTTTAAACCAATTAGTTTACTTTCTGCCAAACCTGCGTTCTTCCTAAGATAGAAACTCCCATATATCCTCTCACATTGAGCTTATCGCCGCTTCTTGTAATGGTACATTTGTATGTTTTACCTGTTTTAGGATCTGTAATTGTTCCGTCGGTAAATTCTTCACCGTCTTTTTCCAAACCACGAATAATTTCCATTCCTAAAATGGGTTTGTTTTTTCTGTCGTCTTTACATCCTGTACAGTTAGCATTCGCCGGTTTTATTAATAACTGGGAAACTTTACCGTAATATTTACCGTCAGATTTCTTATAGATTTCTACGATCGATTTTGCCTGTTTTGTTTCGTCATCTATAGTTTTCCATTTTCCTTCGATTTGTGCAAAAGACATTACACTGAATAATGAAAGTACAAATGTTGCTAATAATTTTTTCATATTATAGAGTTTAATTTAATTTATAGATTCTCAAATTCTTAATTAGTTAAAAATAGACATAAATTTTAAACAGGCAAAGATTTTTATTATCCTTTGCATATATAAGAGTTGAAAATGCATTTTTAAAAATTAAACAGATTAAAAATTACTGAAGTTTTCTGTTGATCACACGGCTCATATAATCCTGATACCACGCTTTTGCCATCTGCTTTCCTTTTTCGGTTTCAGGAGTTTTTATTTTATCGTTCAGATTATTTTCGAAGCCCAGATCGTTTTTATCATAAATTCCTATAATATTTTTACCGTCAAACCTGTAAATATAATTCCCGTAAATAAACTGCTCCGAAGTTCCGTCTGAATTTACAATCAAAGGCTGATATTTTTTCTCACTCACCAAACTTCTGCCCCAGCTTCTTATTTTTTTATTATATCCTATTAAATCTGCCAAAGTAGGATAAATATCGATTTGCTGCGCCAATTCATCATTCACACCTTTTAATTGATATTCAGGATTCGGAGAATAAAAAATCAAAGGAACGGCAAAACGATTCATAGCTTTTTCATATTCCGGATAATACACCTGGTTGGTGTGATCTCCCGTAAATACAAAAATGGTGTTTTCAAACCACGGCTGTTTTTTGGCAGTTTCAAAATATTCTTTGATTGCATAATCGGTGTATTGCATCGGCTCATGCATTTCAATTTTTCCTTTTTTAAATTTCCCGTTATATTTCGCAGGAATTTTAAAAGGGTGATGCGAAGAAGCCGTAAAAACGGTTGCCATAAAAGGTCTGGATTTCCCCACATTTTTAGCAAAATACTGTAAAAATGGCTCATCCCAGATTGCCCACATTCCGTCGAAATCTTCATTATGATTATATTCGTCTTTTCCGAAATAATGTTTAAAACCGAGAATATTCCCAAAACCTAAAAATCCCATCGAACCATTTGGCGCACCGTGATAAAAGGAAGTATCGTATCCTAAATCATTACAAACCGAAACAATCGACTGAATTTTCTGATTAGAATACGGCGAACTTGTAAAAGCATCCATCAAACTCGGAATTCCTGCCAAAATACTGCTCATCCCGTGAATCGACTGTCTTCCGTTGGCAAAAGTATTCGGAAAAATCAGACTTTCATTTGCCAGACTGTCTATAAAAGGCGTGTACGAAACATAATCCTTAATATTTTTATCTTTATTAAATGCCCCGGAATATTCCCTTCCGAAAGATTCTACTATAAAAATCACAATATTGGGTTTATCCTGCACTTGTCTGTCGTACGTTTTGTAAGTATTGATGTGTTCATCAATAAATTTCTGATCGACAAAATGAACTTCCTTAAAATTATTAGATCCCAACGTTCTGAAAAACGAAAATGTAGAATTAAGAACGATGTTTCCCTGAAGCGGATTTTTTACAAATTTATTAGCATCCACAAGGTTGATCGGTCTTGTGCTGTGCTTAAAATCGCCTCTGATTCCGCCAACAATCAATACCGCAGAAATACACAAAGTCACTACAGACCAAATAAAGTAAGGAACGAGCYTAACTGGTTTTTTATAATTAATTTTAAACCTTTTGTACAGAAAAACCCATGCAACCATTAAAAATACAAACCAAAGAATTACAAAAGGATGTTCTTTGGTGGAAACCGTGAAAACTTTTAAAATATTGGTTTCATGTTTTGCCACCTGAAAAGCTGCAGAAGTAAGCCTTGCCTGGGAAAATTTATAATAAATAAAATCGCCGAAATTCATTGCATACGCAATTCCGTTGGTGATAAAATACAGCCAAAAGAGAATTTTCTGATACACTTTTTTTGTATTAATTACAATCGGAATCAAGCTTAAAAAAATAAACAGGGCATTCACATACAAAATCGCCGTAAGATCAAACGCAATCCCATGATAAGCCAGGCTCAGATAATCTGAAAAGCTTTCTACTTTTATAAGATCTTTATTGAAAAACCAAAACAAAAGTCTTGCAATCTGGTAAAACACAAAAGCCAGGAAAAGCCTGTAACACAAAACCAGAATTTCTTCTTTTCTGAATTCTTTAAAAAATTTCATCGGTTATATCATTGTTTTTAAAGATGTAACGTTATCAGGCAACACTTTACTTTAAAATTTTGACTGATAACAAATTCGCGCCGCAAATTTACGTTAAATTCACAGGATTGTAATTTTTAGTTCATATTAATTAAGGTTAAAATTTTTAAAAACTGTAATTTTGCTGCTATGAATTTCATAAAGAACAATCTGGCAAACGCCATTACGCTGGGCAACCTTTTTTCGGGTTGTGTTGGCGCTGTACATTTGATTTTAGGCGATTACCAAACGACGGCAATCTGTATTATTCTGTCTTTGGTTTTAGATTTTTTCGATGGTTTTGTTGCGAGAGCTTTAAAAGCCAATTCTAATCTGGGAACCCAGCTCGATTCTTTGGCAGATATGGTAAGTTTCGGATTGATTCCTGGTTTGGCGATGTTTAAAATGCTTGAACCGTTTGGAAATGAATTTTTAGGAACACAACTTCCTTTTGAAATTAAATATTTCGGATTTTTAATTACACTTTTCTCTTGTCTGAGACTGGCAATTTTTAATCTTGATGAAGACCAGAAATATTATTTTAAAGGTTTAAATACGCCTTCAAATACAATTTTGGTTTTTGGATTATTCTATGCCTTTAAAGAAACTCAAAGCTTCAGTTTCCTTCTTGAAAATGCATTATTTTTATTGATTTTCACCATAATTTCTTCTTGGCTGCTAATCAGTCCGATCAAAATGATTGCCATGAAATTCAAATCGATGAAGCTGCAGGACAATTATCCTAAATTGGCTTTGCTAATTGGAGCAATTCTTATTTTAGTAATATTTAAAACAGTAGGAATTCCATTAGTTATTATTTATTATATTTTAATTTCCTTAATCTTTCAGAAGCAATTAAAATAAAAATTTTCATCAAAGTCAACCTTGTCAAGGTTTAAAACCTTGACAAGGTTCATTTCAAATTAACACATTCTCAAATTTTCAAATTAAAAAAAATGAACTTAAAACTCCATAAACCTCTTTGCATATTCGATCTTGAAACAACCGGAACAAACGTAGGTAAAGACAGGATTGTTGAAATTTGCATTTTAAAGGTAAATCCTGATGCTTCGAGAGAAAGCAAAACATGGAAGGTAAATCCGGGAATTCCAATTCCGAAAGAATGCAGTGAGATCCACGGAATTTATGATGAAGATGTAAAAGATGCACCAACTTTCAAAGAAATTGCTCCAAAAATTGTTGAGATGATTTCCGGAGCCGATTTGGGAGGTTTTAATTCAAACCGATTCGATGTTCCGTTGTTAGCTGAAGAATTACTTCGTGCCGAATTTGATTTTGATTTAAATAAATTCAAATTGGTCGATGCACAAACGATTTTCCATAAAAAAGAACCGAGAAATCTTAGTGCAGCTTATCAGTTTTACTGCGGAAAAACGTTAGAAAATGCCCACTCTGCAGAAGCCGATGTTTTGGCAACCTTTGAAGTTTTGGATGCGCAGGTCGGAAAATACGAAGATTTGTCGAACGAAGTTGCAGAGCTAAGCGAATTTTCTACCCAGAACAGGTTTGCAGATTTGGCAGGAATGATCCATTACAACGCAAAAAACCAGGAGATTTTTGCTTTTGGAAAATACAAAGGTCAGGTTGTAAAAGAAGTTTTCCAGAAAGATTTGGGGTATTTCGGATGGCTGCAAAATGCTGATTTTCCTTTGTACACGAAAAAAGTTTTTACAAAAATTCAGCTTTCGAGTAAGTTTTAGTTTTTACAATAAATTGAAAAATAAATTCATGGAGCGTCTTTTGCTGCTTTTGTGGCAAATATAAAAAAGATGAACAATTTAGTTAAGTTTAAATTTTACGAAACTGCGTTGGAAGCCAATCGCGACAAGCAGATTCTTGCTGAAAACGGCATCAACAGCTTTATCGCAAACGAACAGCTGATACAGTCAGATTGGTTGTTATCACAAGCTGTTGGCGGAATTCAGCTGCAGGTTTTTGAAAACGATTTTAAAAATGCCGAGAAAATCTTAACTGAATACCAGGAAAACGAAAAGTTTGCTCTGGAAGTAGAACACACGATTGAAAACCCTGATTTTGATTTTGTTTGTCCGAATTGTGGCTCCAATCATTTGTATAAAGACGACAGCTCGACAAGTTTCTTCGGAATTTCAATTTTATCGAATGAAAATTATGTTTGTTATTACTGCGGAAATAAGTTTAATCATTCATAAGTCGGAAGCAGGATGATGGGTGATGGATGTTTAATGATTGAGAATATAATTGAGATTGCGTCGTCGTTACACTCCTCGCAATGACAGTATAAAAAATTCCCCTCCTCTGGAGGGGTGGCGAAAATTTCAAAGAAATTTTTGACGGGGTGGTTTTCAATTCAGAAACAGCTTTTAATTAACTATTGACTTATTAACTAATGACCTGAAATAGCCCCGATTGAAACGACATCCTTTTTGGTTGCGGGCGGAGCGAAGCGGAGTCCGTAACCAAAAAGATACAGTGGAAAGCGGGAAAAAGCTTCTAAAAAAAATAAGTAATAATGAGAAAATAAAAGATTGCTTCGGCGCTTTGCTTCTCACAATGACAAATAAATAAATTATGAAAATAATCTGCATAGGAAGAAATTACAGCGAACACGCAAAAGAACTGGGAAATGCCATTCCCGAGAAACCTGTAATTTTTATGAAACCAGATACAGCGGTTTTGAAAGGAAATGATTTTTACATCCCCGAATTTTCGAATGATGTACATTACGAGCTGGAAGTAGTGGTAAAAATCTCAAAAGGCGGAAAATACATCCAGAAAGAAGCTGCGCACAAACATTACGAAGAAATCGGTCTGGGAATTGATTTTACAGCGAGAGATTTACAAAGCAACCTTAAATCTAAAGGTCTTCCGTGGGAACTGGCAAAAGGTTTTGACGGATCTGCCGTGGTAGGAAATTTCTTTAAAAAAGAAAATTATAATCTTGAATCTCTGAATTTTTCATTACTAAAAAACAAGGAAAAAGTACAGAACGGAAACTCAAAAGACATGATCTTCAGCATTGATGATATTATTGCTTTTGTTTCGCAATATTTTACATTAAGAGTCGGAGACCTGATTTTTACAGGAACACCTGAAGGTGTAGGTAAGGTTTCTGAAAACGATGTTCTGGAAGCATATCTTGAAGAAGAAAAAGTCTTGGATATCAGAATTATGTAGAAATATCATTTGAATTGGTCTGTTTTTTTCATATCTTTAAAAGACTTAAATTACAAATTATGATAAACATTATCTTACCCGTCGATTTCGGAGAAAAAACAGATCAGCTTGTAGACGGAGCCGTAAAATTTGCCAAAGAAGTAAACGGAAGAATCTGCCTTATTCATGTTGCGCCAACAGATATTGGTTTCGCAATCGGGGATATGGGATATCAGTACTTTCCGGAAGTGGAAGAAAATGAGATCAGGGAAGAGCTGGTTCTTTTAAATAAAATCAACCAAAGAGTTCTCGCTCAGGATGTAGATTGCGAGCATATCCTGAAACAGGGTATCGCAAAAGATATTATCCTCGAATATTCAGACCTTAAAAATGCAAGCTATATCGTAATGGGTTCTCACGGCAGAAGCGGTATTTACGATGTTTTTGTAGGAAGTTTAACCAAAGGATTAACGAAAAGCTCGAAAATCCCCGTACTTGTTCTTCCTATTCACGAATAAATCACAGCACAATTGCAATAATAAAAAAGACCGATCAAAAATATTGACCGGTCTTTTTTTATATAACCAATTAATTAACCTTCTTTTTTATAGATCGCAGGATCGTAGTAAGGGTGCTTCCCTTCTGTAGGAGAATAATATTCCTTGTCTTTGTCTCCACCAAGATTTACCACTAAAACGTAGCACCAATAGGTGAATAGTACGCAACATACTGCGAACAAAATCCAGTTTAATACGTTTCCGAAAATATCGTAGAAACCAAATGCCCATTTGAATGCATCACTCAAGAATAGAAAGAAAGACGTCATTATTTTCCTTTTTTAAATTAACTTTGCACAAATTTATAAAAAATGTTTAGATTACTTTCAAAAGAAAGCAATATTTTTTCAATTCCTGTTTACATTGGTTTTCTGCTTTTAATAGTAATATCATTTAACATACTGAATTTCAATACATATGAAGGAATTATCGCAGGAATTACTTTTTTAGGTATTGCATTGGGATATTTCTGTTTCAACGCAATAGACCTTACTTACCATACTCATTTGCCATTATTTCTCTACACATTTTTTGTTTTCGGACTTTACGATGGCAGCATCGATCTCGGAATTGCTGTCGCCATTCTTACCAATTCTTTTCTTTTGCTTCTTTTAACGAGTACTAATGAAGATCTCAGAAAAAAATCTTACGTTTTGGTAGGCTCTATTGTCGCTCTTAATTTTATATTCTTACCTACAACCTGGCCAATGATGATTTTTGTATTGATTCATTTAATTGTTACTTCTGAAAGAGTAGGTTTAAATATTTTCAGATTTTTACTCGGAATTATAATGATCGGGTTGAGTTATTTCTCAGTAATGTTTTTTATCAATTTTAATTCCTGGAATACCGATTACATCCCTTTCGGAAAAATGGAAATAATGACAGATTATATCGATCTATTTTCATTAATTCCGATTGCTTTGATGCTGATCTACGCAATTTATGACCATTTTACACATTATAATAAGAAAAGCCCCGTAAGCAGATATAAATACACCTTTTTGCTGGTTTTTTCTTTGGCACAGCTTATAAGCATCATTCTTTACATGAATAAAAGCTATGAATATCTGCTGCTTCTGGCTTTTCCGGCAACGATTATTATAAGCCGCATGATGAAATTTTTACCTAAATACTGGATGCAAGAAGCCAGTGTCTGGTTAACCATAATAAGTTTATTTGCCTTTAAAGCAGGTACTCACTTCAATTTATTTTAAAAAAAAGATTATGATTCAAATAGACGATAAATTAATTTCTGAAGATATTTTTTCTGAAGAATTTGTTTGTAACCTTACCAAATGCAAAGGTGCATGTTGCGTAGAAGGTGATGTAGGAGCGCCTTTAGATAAAGATGAGCTTGTAATTTTAGATAATATTTATGATAAAATAAAACCCTATCTTACCGAAGCCGGAATTAAAGCACTCGACGAGCAGGGAACATGGACAACCGATCCTACAGACGGAATGTACGTAACTCCAATGGTAGAAGATGCAGAATGCGCTTATGTAACGTTCGACGAAAAAGGCATCACCAAATGCGGCATCGAAAAAGCCTATGAAGACGGAGCCGTTGACTGGCAAAAACCAATCTCTTGCCACCTCTACCCGATCAGAATTACAGAATATTCTACTTTCTCTGCTTTAAATTACCATGAATGGAACGTTTGCAGCGACGCCTGTACTTTAGGAAAAGAGCTTCAGGTTCCGGTTTATAAATTTCTGAAAACTCCGCTTACCAGAAAATACGGCGAAGATTTTTATACCACGCTAAGCGATGTTGCTGAGGAATGGAAAAAGGAGTATGGGAAATAGTTGTTAGTTATTAGTTTGTCAGTTATTTAGTTATTAATTGATAATTGATAATTGATAATTGATAATTGATATAAAAATAATTTTGCTATAATTATTTTTCAATGATTGGGAGTCCCGAAGGGACGACTTAACAAAGAATAGGATAAAATCCTATTGGTTAATATGATTCATTGAAACATATCAATAATTGAAAAAACAAAACCACCGCAGAAATTTTTTCTGCGGTGGTTTTCATTATATGTAATCGACTAAGATTATTGTGCTGCAGAAGCTTTTACTGTAGCAGATTCTTCTTTTTTAGGAGCATTTTCCCATCCGTCTTCAGGCATTAAAGTAGCAATAACTTTATCCTTTGTAAGATATTTTTTAGCTGCGTTTTGTAAATCTGAAGTAGTAAGATTTGCAAAAGATGATTCCATATTTAAGAAAGCATACTTATCTCTGCCGTCAATTTGTGGTTGAGCGATTTGGCTAAGCCAGTAATTATTTTCTTTTAATCTCGTTTTATAATCATTCAGTTCACCCTCTTTGTATTTATCCAGATCCTTTTGTTCAGGCCCTTTTTTAATGATTTTATCCAATTCATCTACTGCAAGCTTTGTCAATTTGTCGGCATTTTCAGGACCACAAGGGAATTGCATGCTGAAAGAATAAGACGAGTACGGAACTCTTCCCATTCCTCCGCTTGCATTTGTTGTATAAACACCGCCCGCTTCTTCTCTCAACTGTTCAGTTAATTTAATTTTTACCACACCTCCCAAAGCTCTCAATGCAAGATCGTCTTTTTCATTATATGGAGCCTCGCCAGAATAAGTGATTTGAACCATACTCTTAGGATCTTTTCCTTTTTTGTATGTTCTTTTGATATCGCCTTTTAATTGTCTGTAGCCAACATCTTTAAAAGTAGAAGTAGTTCCTTTGGTCGGCAAACTTGCGATATATTGAGTTACCAACTGTTTAAAGGAAGCTTCATCAATATTTCCTACAAAGTAATAATGGAAATTACCAGCATTTGAGAACTTTTCTTTGTATATATTATACGCTTTATTGTAATCGGTTTTGTCCCAGTCTTCTTTCAGAGGAATAATATTGCTGAATCTTGGGTTTTTCTGATTCATATACTTCATATGCTCGTTCATAAAATAAAATTGCGGATTTGAAAGCATATTATCCAAGTAAGCCGACTGTTTTGTTCTGAAAGCATTAAAGCTTGCCGGGTCATTATTTAATCCTGTAGAATAAGCATACAGAAGTTCCATCATCGTTGCAAAATCTTTTTTGGTAGATTTTCCTGAAAATCCTTCAAACAAAGTACTGATAAAGGGACTTACATAAATCTGTTTTCCTGCTAAATATCGGGTTACATCATTTTGAGTAAATCCGTTAGCTCCGGCTTCAGTTAAAGCATCGAATGCGTGCTGTGTTTTTAGAATATCATCATCAGAAATAAGAGAACTTCCGCCTAAGCTTCTAGCAGAAAACATAATTTCATCATCTTTAAAATCTGTTTTTTTGTAAGTAACTTTCGCTCCATTACTTAACGTAAGTGTTGTTGTTCCCAACTTGCTGTCAACATCCGTTTTAACGATGCTTCCTTTAGAGCTGAATGGCTGTACCAAGCTTTTTATGGCTTTCTTTTCCTGATAAGGCTCAATTTTTGCTACTTTTAAATCAGAGAAAACTTTTAAAACATCAGCTTCCGCAGGATATTTTATTGTTTCTTTCTTTGGTCCTGTAATTACAATAACACGGCTATCTTCTTTTACGTAATTTTTCAGAACATTGTTTGCTTGTTCTAAAGTAATATTAGGAAGTTCTTTTTTATATTGGTCATATTCCCATGTAATACCCGGAATAGATTCTTTTTCAAGGAAATTTCTCACATATTCTCCTATCAATCTCCCGCTTTCTGTTTTGTCTCTGTTGTTAAAAGATTCTTCGTAGCGCGAAAGCAATTCTGTTTTCGCCCTTTCAAGTTCTGAAGCGGTAAATCCGAATCTGTTGGCTCTTTCAACTTCTTCCATCAAAACTTTTAACGCTTCTACCTGACCTCCTTCTTTTGTCATCGCATAACCCTGAAAGCCTTCCTTAGTTCTTCCCCAAGTTCCACCATGATAAACATACCCGAACGTAAAGGGAGGATTATTAGACTCCACCATATCGTTGTAGCGATTGTTAATCATTGTAGAAACTACATTATCTAAGATACTTTTATTGAAATCTTTTACCGTAACATCCGGCGTATAGTTTTCAGTATCTTTCATTACAAACTGAACACTCGAACCGGTAGCATCAGGATCATTTTCAATAGAAACTAAAGTTTCATTGTGATTAGGAATTTCAAAAACATTTCTTTTTCTTGGAGAAGAAGGGTTTTTGTATTTTCCGAAATTGGCTTTAATTTTCTGTTCGATTTCATCTACATTGATATCTCCCACGATAACCAATGCCATAAGATCAGGACGATACCAATCTTTATGGAATCTTCTTAAAACATCTGGTGTAAAGTTTTCAAGAATTTCTTTTTTACCAATCGGCAGCCTTTTAGCATAAACAGAATTATGCATCATTTTAGGCAACCATTTATCCATCATCCTCTTATCCGGACCCAATCCTAAGCGAAGTTCCTCTAAAACAACTCCTCTTTCTTTGTTGATTTCTACATCAGTAAGGAGAGCGTTGAAAGCCCAGTCTTCCATTACCTTAAGACCTGTATCTAAATTTCCAGGCTTGTCTAAAGGAACAGGAAGCATATACACCGTTTCATCAAAACTAGTGTATGCGTTAAGATGCTGCCCGAACTTAATTCCTATGGATTCCAAAGCATCAACCAGTTTATTTCCCGGAAAATTCTTAGTACCGTTGAAATTCATGTGTTCCATGAAGTGTGCTAATCCTTGCTGATCTTCATCTTCCAAGATTGAACCCGCATCAATAGCGAGACGCATTTCTACTTTCTTTTCAGGTTTACCATTTTTTTTGATGTAGTACTTCATTCCATTTGGAAGATTACCCATTCTCACAGAAGGATCCGATGGGATGTTCTGTGCAAAGGCAGTAGCTGAAACAAAAAAAACAGCAACTACTGACAAAAACATTTTTTTCATACAATTTGATTTTAAATCTTTTCTTGGAGATAAATTTAGAAATTAATCCCAATCTGAAGAAATTTTAGACCAAATTATTTAGTTAAACTTGCGTTAAAGTTTAAAAAACAAAAAAACCGGCTAAAGCCGGTTTAAAATATATATTTAATAACGATTATTTAAAATCTGCATCAGTAACACCAGAGTTGATCGTAACTTTTGTAGTTTTGATAATCACTTTTTGCCCGCTTCCTTCAGCATCTATATCACCCGGAAACTTGATTCCATCTGTCGTAATGTAAGATTTTATAACTGCATCGCCCATTCCTGTATTCGATTTATAAAGAAGACCTGTAGCAGCATCAAAATAAAACTTACCTTTATCTGAAGTCAATACATTATAATCTTTACCATCAATTTTCTCAACAGTTACTCCGCTGAAATTGGCAGCTTCATATCCTAACGCATCAATCGTTTTTCCTTTTTTCAGTTCAGGAATTGCCGATTCCGGAAAATCGCTTTTGTTTCCCATTTGGTTGATGTACCCYTTTTCACCGTCAAACATCTGAGTAACTTCCTGTCCCATTACAGACTGTACAGATTTGAATTTGTTGCCCATTTTTTTTGTATTCATGGCAATTTCCATTCCCTGAACAGACATTGTATTTTCTGTAATTGTTGTTTTTACAGATTCCAGTTTAGTTTTTCCGCCAAGCGCATTCAGATAATTGTCGATAACCTGTTGTGGCGAAAGCTTAGATTTCACTGCAGTTGCTGCAGGAGCCGTTGTTGTCTGTGCATTAACCGTAGTCGTAAATAATACCGCACAAAAAAACGGAATGATGATCTTTTTCATATTAAATTTTTATTGTTTAAAAAGCTTTTGAAACCGTATTACAATTTCGGTTCCAATATTAGGTTGAGGCTGTAAAGATAATCATATTGTATGATGATATGAGATGAATTGCATAAAAAAACCTCCGGAAATTCGGAGGCTTTTCAAATATTTATATTAAAATAAATTATTTCTTCAATTCTTCTAAAAACTCGTCGTGAGAGATTTCAGTTTCCTTTTTTGTTGCTTTTTCAAGGATAACATCTTTCAACTTAGCCATTGCTACTTCAGAAGAAATCTGTCTTACCTGCTCCTGGTCTTTCAACATTTCTACAGCATATTTCTGAATTTCTTCGTCACCTAAATGGTGGATTCCGTAGATTGCCAACTGATTTCTAACCAATTGCTCAGCCTGAGCCAAAACATCAGCATAATCTAATTGAATATCGTTATCAGACATCAACTTACCTTCGATGATCTGGTATTTCAACTGAGTTTTTTCAGCTTCAAGAATTGCTTTAGCCTGCTCTTCAGACTGGATGTTCTGGTTTGAGAAGATCAACCACTTCGTCAAGAAAGATTCAGGAAGTTTTACTTCTTCTTTTTCAGAAACCTGCTCCAACACTTTGTTTACGAAGTGTACGTCTGCATTTTGCTGGAAATATTCGTCTAACTCAGCTTTTACTTTATCTTTAAGCTCTTCTTCAGTTTTGATGTTTCCTTCACCGTAAACTTTATCAAAAAGCTCCTGGTTTAGTTCAGCAAGATTCAAAGAATAGAAATCTTTTACTTTTACCTCAACTTCAGCATGGTGTAAATGCTCAACTTCTTCTTTAGCATAACCTAATTCTTTAGCCAAATCTTCGTCAGCAGCAAGAGTTTCTTTAGAAACTTTTACAGACTCATCCATTTTCAAACCTTTAAGCAATTTGAAAGCTGCTTTGTTTTCGGCAGTAATAGTAGCGATTTTTGGTGCGTGGTTGTGCTCTCCTTCTGCATCTTCTTCTACAACCTGATTAATCTCGAAGTTGATGTAAGAATCTTTAGTGATCTTATCTTGAGGAACCTGCTCAGCAAAACGCTTCTGCATATTTTCGATGCTCTTGTTGATCTCTTTTTCAGAAGCTGAAACTTTGTAGTGAGGAGCTTCATATTTAGCTAAGTCGATTGTAAAATCTGGCTCGTAACCTACTTCGAAAGCTACTTCCAACTGCTCTGCATTATGATTGAAATCATTCACAGGCTGCGGAACCGGCTGACCAACTAATCTTAGTTTGTTTTCGTTGATATAGTTATTTAAAGCATCAGAAACTTGTTTGTTGATTTCTTCGAATGCAATCCCTGCTTCATATTGCTTTCTAACCATACTCAAAGGCACTTTCCCTTTTCTGAAACCAGGAACCTGTGCGTTTTTAGCATAATTAATCAATTGCTTTTCTACTTTTTCTTTGTAGTCAGATTTCTCCAATGTTACTGTAAGCAATGCACTTACATCATCATGGTTTTTTGCGGTAACCTTCATTATTGATTAAAATTTTAGGTTGCAAAAATATGAATTTTTTATTAAAACAAGACATTCCTTTTGTTATAATACGTTAAAATAAAAAGACATTACCGAAATAATGTCTTTTTGTAATATTAAAAATTTGTCTGAACTAAGTTTTAGTGTGCATCAACGGTAATATCAACATCGCTTTCACCTCCCTGAGTTTGCCCCAATTGGTTTGTCGCAGAAGGATAATTCTGGTTAACAGAAGTAGGACCGTGAATTAATTTGATATTCATTTTTCCTGTTGCCTGTGTAGAATTGATTGTCCATTCAGTTCTTAAACCTAATTTCTGACCGTCTGTTCTTACAATATCATTTGCTGCTCTTAAAATGGTAATATCTGCATTTGCAGGAGCGAATGTAATGAAATGGTGATCTTTTTCTTCCTCAATTTCATCTGAAGAATGATAATGATCATCGTGAGCAATCTGGAAATCTAATTCTGCAAGATAAGTATCTCCTGCGTGTAAGTGTAAATGACCGTCTGCAACTCCTGCAATCACGTTTACAGTCTGTACATCTGCTGCATCGGTTTTATTGGTCAATTTTAAAACTACTTTCCCGATTTCGTCGTGCTCGTGTACATCTTCAGGAATAGCGTCGTCATCATTTCTACAAGAGAAAATAAATAATGCGGCGAATAAAACTAAAGTTAGGTTGAATATTTTTTTCATGATAATTTTAAATTTTAAAGTATTAAATAATAATTAGAAATTGTATTTAAGGGTAACCACAAAGTTTCTTCCCGGCTCGTACATATAATATCTGAGGCGGTTGAGATACTCTTTGTAGTTGGTATTAAATACGTTGTTGATCCTGAAATTCAGATTCAGGTTTTTAAATAAGTCTGCTCCTACAGAAGCATTAAATAAAGTAAAAGCTGCGGGAGGTGTACTTAGATCTACCTCATCAGTGATCTGTTGACCATCTGTAATGTAGGCTACCGGGAGATTTCTTATCGGGAAGCGGTTTTGTCTAAAGGCATTTTCGTTCTCTAAAGTGACGTAGAAATTTTTAGGTTTATTTAAATTAAATTCTAAAGAATTTCTAAGTTTTGCAGGCATCATTAAGATCAGCGGCTCATTAT